>CAZWWD010000006.1:0-35117 GCA_964637155.1 uncultured Candidatus Bathyarchaeia archaeon | reverse complement strand
CCGCTCTTGGTGAAAACAAAAATACATAGTGATTTATAAGAATTTTCCCCAAAATCTTATGGTGGAAGAGCAAAAATATCATTTTCAAAAAGAAATTCGGGTTAGGAGAACTTCATCCTCCACCAATAACCGTCATGAGAGTCAATACGTCTCCATTCCTAAGTTTAATCTTGCTTCCGCTCTTTAGGTTTATTGTTGAATTATTTAGGGTTGCTATGAGAGTTGGATCCACAGGGCTTTCTCCTTCACCATTAATTATTCCCTTTAGCTCTCCGTGAACCTCAACTATTCTGCTAAGTAGATCCCTAACTGAGGAACCCTCAGCTAACTCATATTCCTCCTCTTTCTTACCAACCTTATGTCTGACGACGCCCAAATAAATAACCTTAATTTTCATAGTCTTCAAGGAATATCTCATCTAGAAAAAATTTAAACTTTCTTATTAACGAGTTGAATTGAGTTTCTACAAAAAGACCAGAAATCTGTTGATCATCTTTTTTATATTACTCCCACAATATTTTATCTTAGTTCCTTTGAAGAGGTTTAAAGGACTTGCCTAATGGGGAAAGCGTCTGCTCGAAAATTAAATATTCAGATTTCATATTTGAAAACAATCTTGTCACCGTTATTGCTGTTAGAGATGTCCCTAAAATAGAACTTATCGGCTTTTCTATAGGCCCATTTGAGGAAGGACAAGAATACGAGGTTAGGTTGTGGGCGGCGCGTGAACTTGAGAAGGATGGTATGGTAAAAATTAGGGAGCACATGCTGGATGCAACTAAACTTTATAAGATACAGTGGACGGAGCGCATTCAGGCAGTTGGGCAGCTCTCAACTCTACCGGAAGACTTTTATCCTAGACTTAGACGGTTAATTGATGAATTAAAGACTGCTTCAAAAACGAGCTTAGATAAAATGAGGGAATACGAATACGTTCAAAATCTTTCCCGGGATATAGTTAATTGTAGGCTTAGGAAGATAGTGTCTTTAGCCTCGCTTTCCACTCAGGAAAGCCAGATTCTAAAGAACCTTACCCCTGAAGAGCGGGAGCTATATGAGCGCATACGCCAGATTGTAAGCGAATGGAGGTCTAAAATAATTTAGGTTGGAGGCGCCTGTAAGAAAATGAGTGAGCTAGTTGTTGAGAAACCCCTAGAGAAATTTAATGAAATATTTAAGACCCCAAAATATCGCCAGAGGATCGCTCAAATGGCTTTAAGCGCCTCAACATCGCTGATACTAGATTTTGAGGATCTACTTATTGCTGATCCACGTTTAGCTGAAGATTTACTTGATAAGCCTCATGAATATTTCGCTTACGCCAACAGCGCCGCATTTGAGCAGCTCCAAATAGAAGACCCCGAGTACGCGGAGAAAATTAAGGATATCGGCGTAACCGTTAGAATTAGGGGTATACCACGCGTTACGCCATTACGAAAGCTTGGCTCCGAACATATCGGTAAGCTCGTTATGATTGAAGGCATAATAATGCGTGCAACCATGGTTAGACCAATAGTTACAACAGCCGTCTTCAGATGTAAAAGATGCGAAACCAAGATGGAAGTCCCCCAAAGCGGAGCCTTCCTAACCTTCCCATATAGATGCGCCAATCCACGCTGCGGTAAAAACGGGCCCTTCGAATTCATCCAAGAGGAATCTAAGTTTGTGGATTATCAGGAGCTTAGAATTCAAGAGTATCCGGAGGACATTCCTCCAGGTCAGACACCTCGCTCTCTGGATATTAGGTTGGTTGGAAAGGATATTGTTGATACGGCTAGACCCGGCGATAGGGTTTATGTTGTTGGCATAGTTGGGGCCGAGGCAACCTCATATCCTAGAGCGGGGAAAGCCAGAACTTTCACGCTTTATATTGAAGCGAACTTTATAGATGCGACAAGCAAGGAATCCGAATCTCTACTCATAACGCCCGAAGAGGAGGAGCAGATTCTCAGGCTAGCCAAGGATCCATTTATACATCAGAAGATAATTCAGTCGATTGCGCCGTCGATCTACGGTTACGAGCACATCAAGGAGGCAATCATGTATCTGCTTTTCGGCGGAGTTCCAAAGTATCTTCCAGACATAAACATTAGAGGTGAAATAAACATACTTTTAGTCGGCGACCCTGGAACAGCTAAATCCCAGATCCTACGTTACGTCCAGAGGATAGCGCCTAGAGGACTCTACACAAGCGGCAGAGGGACAACAGCCGCCGGCTTAACGGCAGCGGTTCTCCCATCCCCCGGCGGAGGGATGACCCTTGAAGCTGGCGCACTAGTATTGGCGGATAAGGGTATTGCATGCATAGATGAGATAGATAAGATGAGGCCTGAAGATAGGGTTGCAATCCACGAAGCCATGGAGCAGCACACGATATCCGTTGCGAAGGGAGGCATAGTTGCCACATTAAATGCTCGAACAGCCATTTTAGCGGCTGCTAACCCAGCGCTGGGCAGATACGACCCATATAAAACGGTGGCTGAAAACATTTCATTACCGGTAACCATACTCTCAAGATTTGATTTAATCTTCGTTCTCAGGGATGTTCCGGAGAAAGATATGGACTCTAAGTTAAGTGAGCACTTGCTTAAGCTGCACATGAGAGAGGCGCCGCCCGTTGAGCCTCCTATCCCACCTGATCTGCTAAGAAAATACATTGCCTATGCACGGAACAATGTTAGGCCAACCTTAACGCCTGAAGCCATGGAGAGACTTAAAGAGTTCTATTTGACCATGCGTTCAGCCAGTGAGGGGGAGGGATCACCGATCGCCATAACCGCTAGGCAGCTTGAAGCTTTGGTTAGAATCGCCGAGGCTAGAGCCCGTGCGGCTCTTAGGGATGCTGTTTTAGCCGAGGACGCTGAGGCAGCTATAGCCATAATGAAGAAGTCTCTTGAGGAGGTTGGAATAGACGTATCATCTAAGAAGTTTGACATAGACATCATAATGGTTGGAAAGCCTAAGAGCATGCAAGATAAGCTTCGAGTCATATTAAGTGCTATTGTTGAGATGGAGAAGGAAACTGGAATGGTTAGTAGAGCCGAGCTACTTGAGAAATTAAGCAGTGAATACGATATACCTAGAGGCGAGGCTGAAAAGCTAATAGCGCAGATGGTACGTGAAGGAACCCTATATGAGCCAAGAACCGGCTATCTAAAGAAGACGTAAACTTAAGCAATGGCTAAAAATGTTAGAAAGGGTTTTGAACCTTGCTTGTTGAAGAACTTAATATTCACCCGGAAGTTAAGAAGATTCTTCTCGAAGCCGGCATAAGAGAGCTTTTTCCTCCCCAAATTGAAGCTATAAAAGCTGGAGCCCTTGATGGACGAAACCTGCTTTTGGCTAGTCCAACAGCCTCCGGAAAAACTCTAGTAGCGGAGCTGTGCGCTCTTAAGCATGTTCTGGAAAACGATGGAAAGGTTTTATATTTAACTCCCTTAAGGGCCTTAGCCAACGAGAAGTACGAGGAATTCAAGAAATATACAGCGATTAGAAAACCTAACGGGAGAAAAATAAGCGTTGGAATAAGCACAGGCGATTTCGACAGCAACGACGCATGGCTTGGAAAATTCGATATAATAGTCACCACCAATGAGAAGTGCGATTCACTGCTTAGGCATAGAGCCCCGTGGATAAATGAGGTTTCGCTCATAGTTGCAGACGAAGTTCACCTACTCAATGAGGTTGAAAGGGGACCTACACTTGAAGTTGTTTTAGCACGTCTAATGCAGCTAAACCCAAGCATCCAAATACTAGCCCTAAGTGCCACCGTTAGGAACTCAAGTGAGATCGCTGAGTGGCTTAGGGCTGAGGCAATAACAACCGAATGGAGGCCAGTTAAGCTACGTGAGGGAATCCTATTTAACGATGAAATCCAGTTTAAAGACGGCGGTTCAGTAAAGATAAATCGCATCGTAAAGAACCCAGCAATAAATTTGGCGCTTCACAGCGTTAAACATGGCGGCCAAGCGCTGATATTTGCTTCCTCGAGGAGAAATGCTGTCAGCTTAGCTAAGAAGTCCGCTCCTGAAGTAAGCGGATTATTATCTAAATCTCTTAAGCGCTCATTAAACAGTTTAGCCGAAGAAATACGATCCTCCGGCGAAAGAACTAGGCTGAGTGATCTACTGGCGGATCTGGTTAGAAACGGTGTAGCCTTCCATCACGCAGGCCTATCAGGCATTCATCGGAGAATAATTGAAAACGCATTCCGCGATGGCAAAATTAAGGTTTTAACCGCCACTCCAACATTGGCTTTTGGCGTGAATCTGCCAGCTAGAATGGTTGTTATAAGCGATTATAGGCGCTATGAACCCGGCTACGGCTATTACCCCATATCGGTTCTCGAATATAAGCAGATGATAGGGCGGGCTGGCAGACCCAAATATGATGAGGTAGGCGAATCAATTCTCATAGCTAGAACAGATGAAGAACGCGACTATCTACTAACAAGCTTTGTTCTGGCTAAGCCTGAGAGAATATGGTCTAAGCTGGGCGTTGAAAGAGTTCTTAGGAGCCATGTTCTCGCGACAATAGCTTCGGAGTTCGCCTATTCAGAGCAGGGTGTATACGAGTTCTTCGATAAAACACTCTACGCTTTCCAATATGATTTGAGGGCGATTAAAGGCGTAATAGCTAGGATACTGAAGTTTCTCTATGAGGAAGGAATGATAAGATATGAGAGAGATTTCATTAGGGCAACCGAATTCGGCTTAAGAGTTTCACAACTATACATTGATCCAGTTTCAGCGGTAATTATCCGAGATGCACTAGAGAGGAGGGCTCCTAAAATCACAAATCTAAGCTTCCTTCACATGATAGCGCATACACCCGACATGTCTCCTAAAGTTAGGCCTACATCAAGCCAGATTGATCAGATAGCTCTTTTCACAGAGGAGCACCGTGATGAATTCTTCTTTGATGTTCCAGACGAATGGATTGACAGAATAGATTACGAAGAGTTTCTCGGAGAAGTTAAGACAGCTCTAGTCTTAAACGCTTGGATCGAGGAGTACTCTGAGGACGATATCATTGAGCATTTCGGCGTTGAACCCGGAGACCTATATCACTTAACCGAGACAGCTAAATGGCTTCTATACGCCTCCTACGAGCTCGCAAAGCTACTAGGCCACAAAAACCTGCTTCCCAAGCTAGCGGAGCTTATGGAGAGAGTAGATAAGGGAGTTAAAGCCGAGCTAATACCGCTCGCCAGACTTGAGGGAGTTGGCAGAGTTAGAGCACGCATACTATATAACGCCGGATTAAAAACTATTAGGGACCTAAAAAGGGCGTCAATAGACAAATTAATGAGTCTGCCACTGATAGGGCCTAGAATAGCTAAGAGAATAAAAGAGCAGGTGGGAGGAAAAATCAGCCAAGAAGAATGGAAGAGATTGACTGAAACCAAAAAACAACGGGAACAACAGCTACTAACAGAATATTAGACGCCATAACAAAAGAGGAGGAAAAGGCTTTAAAGTTTTTAGCCAACTATCTTAACGGTTGTTCCCAGCGCCTGCCCCGGCAAACCTCTTCTAAATCTTACTCTAACCAAACCCTTATTTCCATGCGGCGAAATAATGGTTCCAACAATATTATTTTTTCCATCAGTCCATGCCACCCTCCGCCCTATTAGCTGACTTGCTTCGCTCCTAGAACGCACATTAGAAAAATGTATCAAACACTCCCTAGACCTCTGAGTTTTAGGCCCTCTCCTATAGCTAACAATAATGCCTCTGAGCCCTGCAGACATGGATCTCTCACCTCCCCCTTAGTCCTACACTAAACAGAATCGCATATATTTAATTAGTAGTAAGACAGTAGAACCCCTATTTATTTTTTGATGTTATATTTTTTGCATTTATTGAAGAGCCCTGGAAATGCTAAATTTCTTCTTTCTTACATGCACAAGTCTTATACTTTTGGATAATTTAAGGCAGTATTTATTAACTACATTTTTCTGATTCACTAAATTATATCGTGTTAGATGGAAACAGCAATGATGAAATAAGGCTATTCTGATGAACTGGTTAAAAAAATTTAAATAATATCTTTTGTAAGCACTTTCATTGCATAGTTTAAATGATTGATTTAAGGATGCTCATTTACAGAACGAGGAGTCATCGATTAGTAATGAACGAACAACAATTCACGCTTCTACTATTGTCACTTGCATTAATGCTCTCTGTTTCCTACATCCTTCGCTTTTTCCTCAATAGATTTAAAATGCCGGATTTGCTGGCTCCTTTATTAGTGGGCTTCATATTTCAGATTTCACCATTATCTTCGTATTTTGTCAGCATATCTTATGGGGATGTTTACTATTTTCTAGCTCAGCTTGGAATCATATTTCTGCTTTTCTTAGTTGGTTTACGTTTGAATGCAAGTTTATTGCGGGAATTATCTAATCAAGTAATTATGCTTTCAATACTAAACATGGGTTTCTCAATAATTCTAGGCACCATAATATTATTGTATTTCGGATATACGCTTTTAATATCCGTTATAGTTTCAACGGCGTTAGCTGCGGTCGCCGAGACCACAATTGCACCAATACTTGACGAACTGAACATCATTAAAACCAAGGTGGCCAGTTTAATACTGGGCTCCGGCATAGTAGATGATGTGGCCGAAGTCATGTTAGCATCCTTGGCATCTATGATTGTTGGCGCTAAAGGAGAGATCACTAATCCATTTTTCCCAATTCTGGGATTTTTCATTTTTATAGTCCTAATCTTGATTTATCATAGGCTTATTGTACCCCTGATAACCCTTTTCAATAAAGACGCCAAAGATGCTTCTATTTTCCTTCTGATGATCTCAACAGCTTTAATTTTCACATTTCTTTCTCAATTTTTTAAATTGGGAATTTTACTTGGCGCAATAACCGCTGGATTAGCATCTCAAAAATTACTTAGGTCAATAAGCTCTGAAGGTAGAGCGCTATCAACTCTAACAGCTATCGCCTACGGGTTTTTAGGTCCAATTTTCTTTTTTGGAGTTGGTTTAAGCGTTAATCTCTCATATATTATTGAAGAAATCCATTTAACAGCTTGGCTTCTCGCAGCTAACTTTCTCGGGAAATTTGCTGCTGCCTTCATTGTGGGAAGAATGGCTAAGTTGAATTTGAAGGCGATTATTGCAGTGGGTTTGGGATTAAGCGCTAAATTTTCAATGGGGATAATACCCGTCCAAATATTTTATTCGGCTAATCTCATAGATCAACAGTTATTTTCAGCCTTCATAGCCGTTTCCACAATAACTACAATAGTTATCCCATTTTCCCTCTCTTACCTAGTGAATAAATGGAGATGCAATATAACTTAATTTTAGTTAAAAATGCTTTTCACTCCGACAAACATTTTTGTCCACTCAAAATTTCTTATAGAAGCAAAGTACGCGATGAAAAACACTCCTGAAAACCGTAATTGGCTACTAAAATCATTTATTAAAAGAAAACCTCTAATCTTTAGACTTTATTCCAGCCTCTTTTGTTCTCCTTATAAATGCCATTAACATGACGCCTAGCAATAAGGGCCGCTATTGCTATAATAAATGTGGGGTGAACCCTAGCCAGTCGCATGTGATCATGAATAGTATGGATCCTGTAAAGCCGCCTAAATCCATAAGGGTTTGATGCATTCCAACAGCTCCGTCTCTATATTTTGGTGGGGAAACCTCAAATAAAAGAATATAAAACAGAGTTCTTTCAGCGCCCTTAGGAGCAAAAATATCCAAAAAAATCCTTCAGCAGCTACTCAGGAAAATTTTTCTCCGAGTTCTCTTCTTGTTTGCCCTCAAACTATTAATTCCAACCTAGCATCTCTTCCAATAACAATAAATAAATTAAGAAGAAGTCGTTTTTAATTTAAGGGCTAGACAGTAAGTGCACAAAAAGTAGTTTTCATTATTGACTTGACGCTTACAGAGTTTTCATGATTCCCCTAGCTAGGAGACGAGCTATTCTCAGCGGCTCGGGGATGGCGCCATGAAGTGTGAACTTATTTAGTATGCCCTTTGCTTCTTCTAGGCTCATACCTATAAATCTAACATAAACGTTATGTCCAGTACGTAGAGCTATTGGGGTTCTAGGCCCATTCTTGCGGTAAATTTCTATTCGCCTGCCGCAGTCCTCCGGAAATAGCTCCATGAAGTATTTTTCTAGTCCCTCAGATTCCTCGTAGGTTACGCATATCAGTGGAAGCCTCAGTTCTTCATATATTCTATGTAAGTCGATCACATTATACCAGCTTATGACGCAGCCATTTAACATTAAAACATTTATGTCATCTCTCTTCAGAGCCTTATACATGTCGATGATTTTGTCGGTTGCATCCATGCCGCCAACGGTGGTCCTAGAGAAAACGAAGCCATCAATTATGCGGTCGCTTCTTAAAACTACGCCAGCTAAAACCGATTTGTCGCTTAGGCCCTTAATGAAGCTCTCTGAGATTCCTAGAGCTCTGAAGGCTTTCTTGTGAACGTGGAGACGCAACCCATGCACCTAGCTTTGTTTAGGTTTTTCATTCTATCGCGAAGTATACGCGCTTATGACGTCTACCCTTACTTTCAATCTTTAAGAGTTTTATCTGTCCAACTTCCCTAAGATTTCTAACGTGTGTTCCACCGTCAGCCTGCTTATCAACGCCTACAATCTCAACTATGCGCAGTTTAGGTATGTTGGGTGGAAGCGCTTCAGCCATCTTGATAACTCCCGGAATCTTCAAGGCCTCCTCCCTTGGAAGCTCATACCATATGACTGGTATATCCTTTTTAAGCAGCTCATTGGCCTTGTTCACGCACTCTATGATCAAATTCCTATCCAGCTTTTCCAAGTTGAAGTCGAAACGAATCTTGTCTTCTTCGATCTGGTTTCCGGTTACAAGCGCTCCGGTCTCATTGCACACTATTGAGGCGAAAAGGTGGGCGGCTGTGTGGCTACGCATAAATTTGTAACGTCTATCCCAATCTAGGACGCAGTGAACCTTATCGCCCTCCTTTAGGCCCTCCCTATCAACTTCATGGGATATTTCGCCGCCAAACTTCCCAACGTAAATAACATTGAAAACTTCTCCGCCACGTATGATTTTACCAGTATCCCATGGTTGGCCTCCACCTCTAGGATAGAAAATTGTCTGATCTAAGACTACGTACCTGCCATCCGTAACCTTAACAACTGTTGCATCGCACTCCTTAAGATAGCTATCCTCCAAATATAGTGCTTTGGTCAACTGGAAAACACCTCCGGAAAAATATGACAGAGAACATGGATTTATGCTTTTTCAATCAACGAACAGATTTACAATTTTCAGCTTTTCAGCGTCAATAAGCCCGAGATCAGTAATCTTAAGTTTAGGTATAACGGGTAGCGAGAGAAAAGATAATGCTGTAAATGGATTTTTAATCTTACAGCCAAGCTTGACAGCAGCTTCCTCAAGCATACTGAGCTCTTCAGCTATCTCGCTTGCACTTAAAGTAGTCATCAATCCAGCTACTGGAAGTGGAAGCTCCTCCAGGATCAACCCATCACTGACTATAACGAAGCCTCCATCAATCTCTCTAAGCCTCCAAATTGCCCTATAGATTTCTCTGTCATCCACGCCGACAGCGATGATATTATGGGAGTCATGTGCAAAAGTAGAGGCTACAGCGCCGCTTTTAAGCCCGAATCCCCTCACGAAGCCCTTACCAACTCTACCAGTTCTCTTATGTCTTTCAACAACGCATATCTTCAGGATATCTCTAGTTGGATCCGCTTTAACCTCGCCGTTGACTATGCTCAGCTCCTGATGGATTTCTTCGGTGATTATCTGATTCTCAATTAAACCTATAACTCTTACAATAGTTCCACCAGATTTCTTATTAGGATGTTCAATACGTAGGTCTTCAAGCCTTAATCCGCCGATATTAACCGATTTCGGAAGAGCAAATGGTTTCTTAGCTTTAGCTTCAGCGCCCAAATACCTTCCATCCTCGGCAACCAATTTTCCATCTATGAAAACGGCTTCAGCCCTAAACTCTTTTAGATCGTCAACGATAACCATATCCGCAGATTTCCCGGGAGACAAACCGCCCAGCTTTTTAAGTCCAAAATATTCAGCGGGTTTAATAGTAACCATTCTCACGGCGTCTATTGGATCCAAACCTTCCTCAACGGCTCTTCTTAAACAATAATCTAGGTGGCCTTCATGCAATATGTCACCTGCATGTCTATCATCAGTTACAAGCATCACTCTCTCAGGACATCCCTTAGAAACCACGTTTACAAGGCTTGAGATCGCTTTGGCGGTTGAACCCTCACGGATCATAACCCACATTCCGAGCATAAGCTTTTCCTTAGCTTCATCAAAACTGGCTACTTCATGATCTGAGCCTATCCCCGCTGAAACATACGCGTATAATTCATCTCCCCTTAAGCCCGGCGCATGTCCATCGATAATCATTTCCCTACACATTTTTATCTTGTCCAGAATGCTTCTATCCTTGCTGATCACACCCTTATAATTCATAACTTCTCCTAAGCCTAAAATCTGCTTGAACTTCTTCAGGATCTCTATTTCTTTTAGGCCTATTTCAGCCCCAGCTGTTTCAAGATTTGTTGATGGAACTGATGATGGAATCATAAAATAGAATTTCAGCGGGGTTCTCTCTGCGTCTTCTATCATGAATCTTATGCCCTCTAGGCCCATGACATTCGCGATTTCATGTGGATCAGCAATAACGCAGCATGTTCCATGGGGAATAACAGCTCTTGCAAACATGCTTGGCGTCATAAGTGAACTTTCAATGTGAATATGCCCATCAATGTAGGCGGGCAAAACATACTTGGAAGGAAAGTTCATGGTTTTATTGGCTGGTTTAGGTTTTCGACCCACATAAGCTACTAACCCGTCTTTCACGCCGACGAAACCATCAAAAATGTTGCCGCTGTAAACGTCAACTATTTTTCCGGAGACCAGAACATCCAAGTGGGATAAACCTAAGCAGGCATCTATTAAAGATTCTATCATCTCACCCACAAAATATTCCTAGTTGAGGGATTAATTTATTAGTTTATGACCTAGCAAATATAAGAAACATTTAGGCTAATATTGACCTAAGGATCCATCTCTCCTAGCAGCGTTATAGCCTATCTTGAAAACGTATAAGGCTATTGGCGTTGCAACAATTACGAAGATTATTAGGCTTATTATATCGGAGAGTATTATCGGCGAGGTTAAATCTTTGCCGGATTGGAGGCATAATCTTATGCCATCAAGCGAGTAAGTCAACGGAAATATTCTTCCAACCCATTCAAGATACCATGGTAGTAGATTAAGCGGATAAAAGACACCTGACACAAGCTGGCTTATCCAGGAGAAAGCCCAAGTTATGGGGTTACCTTGTTTAATCTTCATTATTATGCCAGCGCTTAGGATCCCTATGTCCATGTGGCTAGCAATTAGAAGTATGGTTAATATTATAGCCGTTAGAAATGAGAGGGGAGTTATATAGAATTTTGCACCAAGAAGAATTCCTATAGCTAGCGCTATGAGAAGAACTGCGGAGGAAACAATAAAGGAGAAACAAACCTCACCTAGTAGGAAGATTTTGAAATCTGTTACGGTTGACAAAATAGTTTCCATAGTTCCATTCCACTGTTCCTCTCTTATGCTTCCATTTATGCTTTGAACCGCAAAGTGAACATACTCTTGGAAAGCTATACCTATTAACGCGAAGGTGAAGTAGCCTCCAACCATGTATCCAGCCTCCTGAATCTGCTGTGTTGTCGTGATAAGCGAAAAGAGATAGTAGGTTATCACAAAGAGTATTATGCCTGAAATATCCAGCAGAAGCCAAAACTTGTATGTCCACCAAATCTTAGCATCCCTAATAATAAAAGAGAGAACTATCTCATGAATCGGAGTCTTTCTGCGGGGAACCTCCTCAGAGAGTATTTCAACAAGCCTATTAATCTCCACGATTTATGTCCTCCTCTAGTATGTTGCTACAGTTCCCTCATACCTAATTCGGTTAACACCCCACCTGAAAACTCGCAAACCTATCGGAATAAAGATAACTGCGAAAATCGTTAATACAGCGATATCCAGAAGAACGCTCGGCGAAAATAGGATTGCACCGTTTAGCAGGATTCTACGCGCCGCGTCAAGCGCGTAAGTATATGGCATAAACCAAGCTAAGGCATAAAGAACTGGAAAACTTTCAAGATATTTCAGTGGAAATAGAACTCCGCCTAAAAACTCCGTTAAACTTGCAAACAAAAATGTAAGCGGATCCCCCTTCTTGTATACGAGTATTAGGCCAGCCGCCATCATACTTATGCCCGCATAGCTCAAAACCATCAGCAATATTACGGCCAAAAATGACAGAATAGTTCCAAAATTGATTACTAATGGAACCTTTAAAACCAACAAACCAACAATCATTACACCAAGCATGAAGTATCCGCTTATTAGGAAGCCTCTAATTGACTGCCCAATAATATAGGATCTCATTTTTATCAGCGAAGCAACTATCGGCTCCAAAGTTCCCTCGCGAATCTCATGCTGAAGAGAGTGGCTTAGCCTACTGATGCACATCCACAAATAGTTTGCTGTAGCCACGCCAACAAGGGCAAATGACAACCAATCAACTTCACCATAACCAGCTAGAGCGACACGTTTCGCATCGACCTGCAGGCCCATGAAAGAGTACATGGCAACCGAGGCAACCGTACTTATCGTCTCCATTATAACCCAAGTCCTGTAGGAGAGAAATATTTTGAAGTTAGCCCAGAAGACAGCCCAAATGTGAATGAACTCTGATGACACACGAGTTTTATCCTCCCTGAAAAGGTTAATTAAATCTTCAACCCTCATACAGCTTCCCTCTTAGCGAGCTTCACAAATACGTCCTCAAGCGATGGTTCGGATCGGCGGATCGCTGAAACCTTAACGCCTAATGAATGAAGCTTACTGGCGATCATGGGTATGGCTTCATATTCATCATCAACCTGCAGGCGTATAGTAACATTGAACGGATCATTCCTAGTTTCAATAATCCTTCTAACAATGGAAAAGTTGGAAAGACTTTGGAGAATCTTCGATAAATTGTTTACTCCTCTAATTTCAACCTCAACAGCATGTATATCCCTAAGCATTTCCCTCAAAACCGATGGAGGAGAATCAACTATTATGCGTCCATTCCTCATTATGGCAATTCTTTCACATAGCTGCTCAACCTCAAACATATTGTGGCTTGTGAAAATCACGGTTTTTCCCAGTTCCACATTTAACGCCTTTAAAAGCTGTCTGGTTTCAACAGCGCTTATTGTGTCAAGCCCAATGGTAGGCTCATCCATAAATAGTATGGGCGGGTTATGCAGTAGTGCTCGGGCCAACATAACTCTAACTTTCATTCCAGTCGAATAATCCTTAACAAGCTTCTTTCTCTCCTTGGTTAATCCAAAGAATTCCAGAAGAGCGCTAATTCTTCTCTCGGCAATATCCTTGGGAACATTCTGCAGATACGCATAAAACCTCAGGTTGTCTTCGGCACTAAGCCTCCAATAAAGTGATCGACCGCCCGTTTCACCGTGAAACCAGCCGAAACTACTCCTAACTTTATATGGTTCCTTAATTATGTCGTATCCATTAACTTTAGCTGTTCCCTCGGTTGGAAGAATTATCGTACATAGCATCTTTATAAGAGTTGTTTTACCAGCGCCATTTGGGCCGAGTAAACCGAAGAATTCTCCCTGCTTGACTTTGATGTTTACATGGTCAACTGCCTTAATGTAACGTTTAACACCATTCTCTTTACTCTCGAATATTTTTGTCAAATCAAATGTTTCAACAGCGTATTCTACCATTTGCAATACCGTCTGGTTTTCATCGACGATTCATTACGTTTTTAACTCTAATAAGCAGAGCTGAGGCTAATAATTATTTCGCGCCATGCTTAAAAAAAGAAAACTTTAGAGAAGATTAAGTAGATCCCTCAAATCTTCAATAATTACAAATTTCATACAATTGACATCCCTAAACCGCCAACGTTTATCTCCGCTTTTTAGTAAAACGAATTTTACAGCGGCACCTCTGGCGCATGACGCATCTATCCAATGATCTCCAACGAAAATTGTTTCTTCAGCCGAAACCCCTAAAATCTTAAGCATCACCCGGAGATGCTTCGGGTTAGGCTTTGGATCAGATACTTCGTCTCTAGCAACTATGGCATCAACATACTTATCTAAGGAGAATTTTTTAGCTATGCTCATAGCATAATTTCTACAACCATTAGTTATAATCCCGATTTTAATGCCGCGGCTTTTAAGATAACCTAAAACCTCTAAAGCCCCTTCCATTAATTTCGCATCATTTATAGATTCTAATTCAAACCTATTCATGATTTCATTAACCTTACTGATAACTTTTCTAATGGTGTTTTCCGACTTTTCTTTCTTGCGTAAATCCTCAACAGCAACCTTGATAAGCTCGGAATTAAGCATGTTCTCGCTTAGAAGACCCGGTTCAACACCGACCTCAACGAGAAACTTAATTATTGTAGATTTCATTTTCTTATAATCTATTTTAGAGCGAATCAAAGTGTCGTCCAAATCAAAGATTACAGCCCTCACGTCAGCCATTATTCAGCATTCACCTACGTTAACAACGCCTAATTTAATTTCAAAAACAAAAATATGGTAAATTTATTTATATTGCTAGGAGACTTTAAAAATATCTTTAGTTGGCTTGGGATGAAAGGGAAATCGCTCATAAATCTGGCTATGTTCATGGCTTTTGGGCTAGTGATATTTATTCTCTATTTATACTTTTTTGTTGGTTTTGGGGAGCTTATGGAGGTTTTTAATCAGGTTAATCCTTACGAATATTTTACTTACTACTCTTTAACAATAATTGTCATGATAGTAAGCATGCTCTTTTATTCAATGAGCTGGAATGAACTTCTAAAGATATTATCGATAAAGGTTGGCTTAAAAAACGCATTCCTCTATTGCTGGTTGGGAAATTTTGTAGATCTAATTCTGCCCCTCGAGACGATTTCAGGAGAAATCACCCGAATCTTCTTAATCCATAGAGAGACCGGAGACTCCTCCGGAAAAATTGTCGCCACGGTTATAGGCCACCGCATAATAACGACATTTATGACCCTAAGCGGCCTACTTTTGGCCACAATGCTATTCCTTTTGAGGTATAAGGGTAGCTCTGAGGTTTTATATCTTTTATTTGCTGTTCTCTCAGGTTCTCTATTTCTGATAGGAGCTATGCTTTACTTATCTTTAAGGGAGAAGGCCGCTGAAAAGCTGATTGATTTCCCACTGAAAGCCGTAAGCTTCCTAACGAGAGACCGTTTAAACCTCTCAGAGATTAAAGAGAAGATACGGCGGAACCTGCTACATTTCCATGAAAGCTTCAAAACCTTTGGTAGAAGACCGAGGGCGCTAACAAAATCCATTCTTTATAGTTTTATTGCATGGTTCTTTCACTTAAGCATATACTTTCTGGTTTTTTATGCATTAGGCTTTAGTGAAATCTCTGCGAAAATTTATGAGACGATCATAGTTTATTCGATAAGCGTGGCCGTCCAGACGGTTCCAATAGCGCTTCCGTTAGGGCTTGTGGAGATAGTTATGACAAGCTTGTATGCGCTATTTAATATTCCAGCAGCAATCGGCGGAGCGGCAACATTACTTATAAGAGTTGTAACATTTTGGCTTCAAATTTTAGTTGGATATGCAATGGCACAATGGATAGGTGTAAAAAAGCTGCTTGCCCAAGTCCATAAAAAACATTAAACTTGATAAAAAGATTTTTCTATTATATCGTTAACTTTTTATTGTGGAAAAGATGAGACGTAAACCGCTGAGAGAGCTTGCAATACAGTATTTTACCAGAAGAGGATACACCATAGAAGACAAAAGCTTAAATCAGGAGAGCGGTAATCCCTCAACCAAAAAATATGATCTAATAGTGCGAAAGGGAGGAGAAGCATATCCAGTTTGGATTAAAGAATGGAATAGAACAGTTGGGGTAAATATTGTTATAAACGTCGATAAAGCAGCTTACAACGCTGGATTTTCTACACCAATTCTAGTAGCTGAGAAATTTAGTGAACATGCAAGGGCCTACGCGAACCGCAGGGGAATAAAATTGATTACGAGATCAGACATTTTAAGGAGAATAAGAATTTTTTAGAAGTCACTTAAGTATTCGTCGAGCTTCCCTTCAGCCTCTATTTTTCCAAGCCAATCTACAATTCCAACTCTACACTTCTTTACACCATTAAGAACATCTATAATCTCTTGAGCAACTTCCTCCGAACTTTTTGAGGTTACATCGATCTCACAAACCTTATTAACACCACACTTTTTCACGGCATCATATAAGCAGACGTCGAGGATTTCAGCGGCGAGATTCTCTTTGATCTTGCTTTCTTTATATGAACGTTTTTTGAGAACCTTTTTGAGCTCTTCAGGATCCCTCCTCAACACAAAAACAAAATTAACCTTTTCTGGCGGTACTACATCAGCTGCAAAGTGCCCTTCAACTATCACGTTTTTAGGGATATTGGAGATTAAATATTCAATTCTCTTTGAAAGCTTCTTCATATCTGCTATTAACGTGTCTCGCTTTTTGTCCACTCCACAATAAAGCTTCTCTTTCTTAACCAATTCGCTTACAGATATTACTTGTGCACCTATTTTAGATGCAAGTAGCTTCGAAACCGAGGATTTCCCGACCCCTGGAGTTCCAGTAATCACTATTATTTGCTTGATCTAACTTCACCTAAAGGATTTTCTTAATATAGTTTCAAGTTAGGGGATAAGTATTTTTAAATTTTTATCCGTGTTTCCTCCTTTATGCTTCTTAGAACAACCGCTGTTTCAGTGCTCGTAATACCATCGATCATACCTATCTTATCGATTATCTTAGCTAATCTTTCCTGATCCTCCGTTCGAACCTTAGCTATAACATAATATGAGCCGGTAACGTCATAAACTTCATAGACGTCATCGATTTTACTTAGGGCTTCAAGAACATTTTGAAGTTTCTTGGGATCAGCATTTATTAGGATAAAAGCCGTTATATTTTTTCCGAGTAGCTCGGGCGAAATTATAGCCGTAAAACCCTTTATAACCCCCTTTTTAAGGAGTTTTCTCACCCGAACAAAGACGGTCGCCTCACTTACATTAAGCTTCTTAGCTATTTTCCTGAAGGACGTTCTTGCATTCTCTTGAAGCATTCTAAGAATCTCCTTATCTACTTCATCAACGTTCAGATTCATACTGCTCCCTTCAGTAAGGAATCTTTAACTTAAGTATATAAATTAACTCAGTAAAATAAATATTTTTAGCGCAAATATTAAAGAATCTTTTGTAATTTCCGAAATATTTATAAAGAAAAATATTCTCTCTACATAGAGCATAAAAATGAAAGGAGGCGGTAACCTTCAAGGCTAGATGCCCTGAATGTGATGGGGAAATCGATATCCCTGAAGACGTCATCTCGGGCGAAATCGTTAGCTGCCCAGACTGCGGCCTAGACTTAGAAGTTAAACTAGAGGAAAATGGCAAGATAACTCTTGAACCCGCCGAAATAGAGGGTGAAGACTGGGGCGAGTAAACGCAAATGAATCAAATAGGATTAGTATATGATAGAATTAGATGGGAGGAAAAAGCGCTAATAGATGCTTCAAGAAAGCTCGGATTAGAGATTAAACTAACAGATTCAAAGAAGGTCTATTTGGACGCCACTGAAGAAGCCGAGAAAGCTAGAAAAGAATTCGGCGACCTAGTGATCCAAAGATGTATAAGCTATTTCAGAGGCTTACACATAACAGCCATATTGGAAAGCTCTGGACTCCAAGTAATTAATCCCTTCCATGTTTCTTTAATCTGCGGCAATAAGCTCTTTACAATATTAGCTTTAGCTAAGGCTAGACTCCCTGTGCCAAAAACGTTAGTGGCTTTCACCAATGAAGGGGCAATAAAAGCTCTGGAAACCTTAGGTTACCCCGCTGTTTTAAAACCTGTTGTTGGAAGCTGGGGGCGTCTTGTAGCCTTAATTAAAGATAGAGAGACGGCTCAAGCATTAATTGAAGCGCGAAAGGAAATGCAAAATGCGCTTCTGCAAATATATTATCTCCAAGAATATGTTAAGAGGCCTCCGAGGGATATACGCATATTAACCGTTGGAAATGAGGTTGTAGCAGCCGCATATCGCTACTCGGCTAAGGGAGATTGGAGAACTAATGTTGCTCGCGGTGGAAAAATGGAGCCTTGTCCAATCACTAATGAACTTGCTGAACTTGCTCTTAAGGCTTCTGAAGCTGTCGGTGGCGGTGTGCTGGCTATTGATTGTATGGAGTCTCCCGAGGGAATAGTTGTGCATGAAATTAATAATACTCCAGAATTTAAGGGATTATATTCGGCAACTAAGGTTAATGTTCCCAGGAAAATTATTGAATACGCGGTTGAGGTGTTGAAGAAATGAGGGTAGGTATTTTCGGCGCTTCCGGATATGTTGGCGGCGAACTTTTACGTCTTTTACTGGCGCATCCAAAAGTTGAAGTTACAGCTATAACTTCAAACACCTATGCCAATGAATATGTCCACAGAGTGCATCCAAACCTAAGAGGACAAACAACGCTTAAGTTCATTAAGTCCGACCCATCCAAGATGGCTGACCTATGCGATATACTTTTTGTAGCGACACCGCATGGAGTTTCATCAACCTTCATACCACAGCTCGTTGACTGCGGTTTGAAGATAATTGACGCAAGCGCTGATTTCAGACTTAAGAATCCAGAGGACTATGTAAAGTGGTATGGTTGGAGTCACAGCAATCCGGATCTCCTCAAAAAGGCTGTGTATGGGCTACCGGAGCTACATCGCGAGGATATAAAGAGAGCTCAGTTAGTGGCTGTTCCAGGCTGCATGGCTATAGCTAGCATACTGGCGCTAGCGCCAATAATCAAGTCTGACAAAATTGATAAGGAGAGAATTGTTATCGATTCTAAGGTTGGTTCATCCGGCGCCGGCGCTAAACCAACACGTTCATCGCATCATTCTGAACATTATAGCGTTGTTAGACCGTATAAGCCCGTTGGACATAGACACACAGCTGAAATCGAGCAGGAGCTGAGCCTACTCTGCGGTGAGAAGGTTAAAGTTGCCATGTCAGCTCACGCCGTTAACATGGTTAGGGGCATATTATCAACATGCCATGTTTTCTTAAAGGAGCCTATGAAGCTTATTGATGTTTGGCGCCTGTACAGGAAATTTTATGCGGGAGAACCGTTCATCAGATTTGTAAGAGATACTAGAGGAGTTTTTAGATATCCGGATCCGAAGATAGTTGTTGGCTCAAACTACTGTGATTTAGGCTTTGAAATAGATAATCATGCAAATAGGCTTGTTATTTTATCTGCAATTGATAATCTTATGAAAGGGGCAGCTGGAACGGCTGTTCAGGACATGAATATTATGTGCGGTTGGGACGAAAAGGAGGGCTTAAACTATTTTGCCCCTCACCCAATTTAAAAACTTATTCTTTAGGCAATAAGGGAGGCGAAGTCATGATAGTTTTGAAAGTTGGTGGAGACGTATTTAAAGGGGGACTTAATAAATCTCTGGCTGATGATATAAAGGGGATTCTAAAAAAGGAAAAACTGATTTTGGTTCATGGAGGAGGAGACGAAGTCACCGAAATCGCTGAAAAGCTAGGTAAAAAACAGATTTTCATAACTTCACCTAAGGGTGTAAGAAGCAGATACACGGATAAGGAAACCGTGGAGATATATACTATGGTTATGGCTGGCAGAGTAAACAAGGCGATTGTTAGGTGGCTTCTAAGTGAGGGATTATCAGCAATTGGCCTATCAGGCATAGACGGGGCATTAATGGTGGCTAAAAGAAAGAAAAAACTCATTATAATCGACGAGAGAGGGAGAAGACGGATAATTGAAGGAGGCTTCACTGGCAAAATAGTTAGGGTTAACTCCAAATTACTTAAAATTCTCCTTGAAAGCGGATATCTTCCAGTTATCTCACCAGTAGCTATAGGTGAAGAAAACGAATATTTGAATGTTGACAGTGATAGGGCTGCCGGGCAAATAGCTGGAGCATTAAAGGCGGATAAAGTGATTTTTCTAACTGATGTCCCGGGTATACGCTTAAACGAACAATACCTTAGTAGACTGTCACTAAACGAAGCGAAAGACATTTTACCTAAAATGGGTCCAGGCATGGACAAGAAGGTTATTGCTTCCATTGAAGCTTTAGAGGCGGGGGTCAAAGAAGCTGTTATAGCCTGCGGTTTAGTTGATAACCCTATATTAACCGCTCTGAATGGATTAAATGGTACGGTGATAACCGCTGAATGAAAGAGAATTAATTGCTATCGAGAACTCCTATTTCGCAAGCGTTTATCACAAGTTTCCAATATGCGCCGTCAGAGGCAAAGGAGCGATCCTCTATGATGCAAACGGAAAAGCCTACATAGATTGTATGGGAGGCTATGGCGTAAGCCTAGTTGGGCACTGCCATCCCAAAGTCGTTAAAGCAATAAAAGAGCAAAGTGAAAAGCTCATAGCATGCCATGGATCCCTCTACAATGATAAAAGAGCTGAACTTCTAGAGAAACTTGTTAGGATAGCTCCTAAAGGACTTAATAAGATTTTCTTATCCAACAGTGGAGCTGAGGCTGTTGAGTGCGCCATAAAGGCTGCTGTGAAATATACTGGCAAAAACGAAATTATAAGCATGGTTAGAGGATTCCACGGTAAGACTTTAGGCGCCCTATCAGCAACATGGAACCCGAAATACCGCCGATCATTTAAACAGATTTTAAACCCAAACTTTAAATTTGTACCCTTCGGCAAGCTCAACAGAGTTAAGGAAGCTATTACCAAAAATACTGCCGCAATAATTGTTGAACCCATCCAAGGCGAAGGAGGGGTTCATGTTCCACCTCAAGGCTTCTTAAATGGCTTAAGAAAAATATGTGATGAAAATGAAATCGTCCTAATTTTCGATGAGGTTCAAACAGGCTTTGGACGAACTGGGCGAATGTGGGCCTCAGAACATTGGAATGTTATACCAGACATTATGTGCGTTGCTAAAGCTATGGGCGGAGGAGTGCCGATAGCTGCAACAATCGCTAAAGAGGAAATTATGAATTCGCTTAAAGTTGGCGAGCACACAAGCACTTTCGGCGGAAACCCGCTTGCATGCGCAGCTGCATGTGCAACAATAGATGTAATAATCGAAGAGAGACTCGTTGAGAGAGCACGAGACTTGGGAGGCAGATTTAAGGGAATACTCCAAGAACTTGTGGACGAATTTAGGATCCTCAGGGAGGTACGCGGCTTAGGCCTAATGCTTGGGCTTGAAGCAAGGATAGACATATATAATGTACTAACAAAAGCGTTAGAAAAAGGCGTAATACTCTTATATTCTGGGCGAAATGTAATTCGCTTTCTCCCGCCGCTTGTCATAAGTATGGAACAGCTCGAAAGAGTTGCTGAGGTACTTAGAGAGGTTATTTCGAGGGAAGAGGAGAAAATTATAGGCGCCAAATAATCTGTTGATAAAGTGATTAGACATGGCTTACAATCAACGTTATTCGATAGATCTGCTCAAAAAAATGTTGGAAATTTATAGTCCAAGCGGAAAAGAGAAGAAGCTCGCCTCTTTTTTACTCAGCGAATTCAAAAAGATAGACTTTAAACGTGCTTGGATGGATAAAGCGGGCAACGTTTACGGCGAAATTGGATCAGAATCCCCAACAATCCTTCTATGCGGACACATGGACACTGTTCCAGGATGGATACCAGTTAAGATTGAGGGTGAAAAGCTCTTTGGCAGGGGAGCGGTAGATGCGAAATCCTCGTTAGCTGCAATGATTGCTGCCACCTTAAACCTTAAACCAGAGATATCGAAAGGCAGGATCATAGTTGCATGCGTTGTAGATGAGGAGGGAAAAGGAAGGGGGATTAGACAGCTCATACGTGAAAATATAAGCGCTGACTATGCAATATTCGGTGAACCTAGCGGAATAAGAAATATAACATTCGCATACAAGGGGCATCTTAAACTCAAAATAACTTGCAGAACCGTTACCGGTCATGTAGGCGCCCAGCACATACTACCTAACGCTATTGAGAAAAGCTTTGAATTATGGAGTAGACTAAAAAATGTTTGCGAACAAAAGTATAAGTCTCCATTTGGGATATTTTATTCGCTAACGCCTACATTAATCGGTATCTCAAGCCGCAGGACGACGGGTAGCATACCAGACATATGCACCCTAAGCATCGACTTGAGGCTTCCACCAACCATTAGCTGCCAGAAAGCCATAAAGATCACCAGTAACCTAGTCGAAGAATTCCGCGAGGAAAATTATGGATTGACCACTAACCTTAAGGTTACTGGCAAAGTTGAACCTTATATAGCTAAAAGAGATACAATTGTTATAAGAGCCTTAAAAGAAGCGATTTTCGAGGAAACTGGTGAAGAAGCAAGATTACTTAGGAAAACTGGAACAGGAGACATGAACATCTTTGGAGCACACTTTAAGATTCCGATTGCAACTTACGGTCCAGGAAACTCCAGTTTGAGCCATACCCCTAACGAATATATAAATATCAAAGAGTATTTAACGAGTATAAAAATTTACGAGAAAGCCGTGAAAAAAATCTTGGAATTATCTTGAAAAACTAGATTAACAGATTTAAAGGTTTGGGAGAAGTGTTCGTAGATGATACCTATTTATGACGAGAATAGGCCTTCTAAAAGGCCATACATAAATTATATGCTGATAATTATCAACGTGATAGTTTTCTTCTTCTTTTACACGCAGGGCTTCCGCACTTTTAAAGCGACCATCATGGAGTATGGAGCTATTCCAGCCCTAATTTTAAGTGGTAGGCGACTTGAAACCCTTTTCACAAGCATGTTTATTCATGCGGACATATTGCATTTGCTGGGAAACATGCTTTATCTCTGGATTTTCGGAGACAATATTGAAGATGTTCTTGGACATGTGAAATATTTGATTTTTTATTTAGTTGGCGGCTTGTTTGCGGATTTAGCTCACATAGCCTCAACGCTTTTGTCATTTTATACAAGTCCAGTTTATTATGTAATTGCCGATCTCTGGACCCCGGCTGTCGGAGCTTCAGGAGCAATTTCAGCGGTTTTAGGAGCATATATGCTTCTATACCCTAATGCCAGAATAAGAACCGTTGTATTTTACATTTTTATCACAATTATTAGCGTGCCAGCATATTATTACTTGGGTTTCTGGTTTATTTATCAGCTGCTTATGGGCGTAATATCCTTAAGCGGCATCACATCAGGTGTGGCTTTCTGGGCGCATATAGGCGGCTTTGTCTTTGGATTAATGATAGTTAAGGCTTTCAACATTAAACCCAAGAGAAAAGTCATTACTAAAGAAGAGAAGGCTTACAGGCCTGTGCGGCCTATTGTTGCCCCATGGGTTAGAGCGCCGCTTGTAGATGTTCACGTTGAACCGGAGAGGGTTATTGTTATGGCTTATATGCCTGGTGTGGAGGAGAGCGATATAAGGCTATCCGTCTCCGAATGGGAGGTTATAATAGCTGCTGAACGCGGAGACATTAGATTCTATAAGCATTTGGTGCTACCGGTTCCAGTTATACCCAGGGTTGCGGATCTCACTTATAGAAATGGTGTACTCAGCTTTGTGCTTTATAGGCTGATTTAGGAACTAAAAAATTTTAACTAATATAGAGAAGAGTTAAAAGATTGAAGAGTTAACATTATCTTGCTGAAATTTAAGAGCATAAAAGGGATATTTTCTCTAGTAGATGGAAGAGAGGGATATGCTTGGTAGGCTATATAGTATTTGCTTGCCCCAAATGTAAGACTATTAGATACGCTAAAGAAGGGCAGAAAACAGCTAAATGTTTAGGATGCGGCTATCAAATTCAAATCAACCCATACAAAATTAGAGTGCTGGCTAAGGCTAAAAGCGTTAGAGAAGCCACCGATCTGGTCAAACTATTTAAAATTAATAAAGTTAAGAAAATCAAGAGGATAAGCAGTAATCCTCTACTCTAGGAAAGCTTATCGAAGGAAATAAGGAAAAGAGGTGAAAGCTAGTTGTCTGGAAAGAAAACTGAAAAAAGCGATAAAGTGCGTTTGATGGCTGATTTATTGAGAAGCGGAGCCACCCTAACTGATCTTTCATGTCCAGTTTGCGCGTCACCAATATTTAGGCTTAAGAGCGGTGAGCTGTGGTGTGCTCAGTGCCAGAAAAAGGTGATGGTTGTTAGAGAAGAAGAGGAAGCTAGGGAGATTGAAACCTTATCGGCGCTTACTCAGGTTGAGACTACTCTCATGATGAAAATTTGGGAGATTAATGAGAGACTTAGAGTTGAAAGTGATCTTGAAGAGGTTCAGCATTTAAGTTCTGTAATGTTCACCTTGCTGGATAATCTTGAAAAAATAAGGAGAATCAGAAAAACGAAAGGAATGAAGGGATGAAATTTAAAAGAACTCTGGGCGTTTATGAGGGATTTCCAAACACCTATCACGGTTTTGCTAGAGTTGAATTTAACACTTCTTTAAGTGAACTCCAAACCACTATTCTAAGTACACTGTACAAATTAAACGGACAAAAAATAAATGATAATCTGGCTAGATTAATTGGATCTAATGTGGAGGTCATATTTGAGGTTGGAGTAGCTGATGGCTTGACATTTAATTACATTGATGAAGAAGAGCTAAAGATTCTTTTTAGAGAGAGCGCGGAGAAAAATTTCAGCGTACTTGACTTTCTTTGTATCATAAGATATTATGCGCTTAGAAGTGGAAGAAGAAGAGCTTTAAGATTTGATTATTATTTATTTAGAATCTTGTTTGGCATTAGAGAATTTGAAATTCGAGTATTTCATGAGAAAGGATTACAGCGCATATCAGCAAAAGATCTCATAAAATTTTTAATAGAAAAGATAAATCTAGAATTAGGCAAAAGAAGAAGAGGTTTCATAGAGATCAAATATCTGCAAGCATACTAGCAACAGAGTTTTAAAGTTTTAATCTTTCAAAAACAATCTTTTGAATATCCTGCGAGACCACTTCGATTGGTCGGGTTCCATCAACCGGCACAAGCTCCCCCTTTCTAACGAGCTGCATGTAAATCTCATGAACCTTTATCTGTATTTTCGGAGACTCCATTACTGATTTCATTCTTCTTTTCTTACATCTCTTTATGACAACTTCTATTGGAACATCCAAATAAATAGCCAAATCAGGTTTAGGCACCATTTTATTTATCTCTCTTATCCACTCAATATCGAGGTCTGCGGCACCTTGATAGGCAAAAGAGGAATAAACATATCTGTCTGAGACAACTATCTTTCCCCTTTCAAGCATAGGCTTTATTTCCCTCTCTAAATGATCAATTCTGTCAGCTGCAAAGAGAAGAGCCTCTATCGAAGCTAGCACACGCTTACGTCTCCTCAGAATGTAACCCTTTATAAACTTTCCAATTTCGCCGGTGCTGGGCTCAGTTGTATAGACAGCTTCAAATCCCTTCTTTTTTAGCGCTTCAACCAGGAGACGTGATTGAGTTGTTTTACCGCTCTTATCGAGTCCTTCTATACAAATTAGCCAACCCTTCTTCATGCTTACATCAAACCCCATAATTTAAACATTAACCCATTAAATAAAATTCATCATTAACTCATCAAAATGGAGAGATAAGAGATATAGAAAACGTTAATTAATTCCAAAACATAAAATTATAAAAATTGTTTAAAAAGATTGGTTGATGGGAGTGCTTCCATAATGTTTAGGTTTAGTAAAGAGCAGATGGTCTTTGAAATTTCCGGCGTTAAGGTCGGCGGTCAACCTGGCGAAAACCCTACGGTTATGATTGGCAGCATATTTTATAAGGGAGACAAAAACGTTCAAGATGAGAGGAGCGGAGCATTTAATCGTGAAGCAGCTGAGGACTTAATTTCTAAACTAGAAGAGATCTCTGATAGAACCGGACTTCCAGCCATGCTTGATGTCGTATGCTCAACGCCGGAGAACGCTAGAAAATATCTTGAATTTGCCGCTGATGCTACCGAAATGCCTATTTCAATAGATTTCGTCTCCGAGGAGGCTGGTTTAACCGGCATGGAGACAGCTAAAGAGCTTGGCATAGTAGATAGAATTCTCCTCAATTCCATTAACCCTGAAACCAACCCTTCGATCTACGATAAAGTTAGGGAGGTTGGAATACGCTCTGCCATAGCATTGACGTATAGCACCAAAGCCATAATCTCCTATAAGGAAAGAATTAAGCTTTTGGACGTTTTAATCCCCAAAATGAGGGAAGCTGGAATCGAAAATATACTCGTTGACACAGTTGTTCTAGATATAGCCACACTAGGTTTGGCATGCAGAGCGATCTACGAGGTTAAAGAGAGATTCGGATATCCCGCTGGCTGCGGAGCCCATAATGCTATAGCTTCATGGAAATCATTAAAGAAGAAAAAGGATAAAACTCTAAGCATGGTCTGCGCCTCCATAGCGAATGGACTACCAATAGCTATAGGAGCTGACTTCGTGCTTTATGGGCCAATAAATGATGCTAAATACATGTTCCCGGCGATAAGCCTAATAAACGCTGCTTACGCGCAAATATTAATGGAGGAAGGAAAGCGGCCAAGCCCAAGCCATCCAAGATTCAAAATCTCCCGTCTATAAAAAAGGGATCCCCAAAAAATTTAATTAACTCAATACTAGAGAGAACAAATGAAAAAACAGCGGAGCAAGTGAAAGAGCGGCCGTCGTCTAGCCTGGTTAGGACACAGGCCTTCCAAGATGAGGAGACGGTTAAAAAGCTACGTAATAAAATATATCTTGTAATGGATAGATGTGTGGAAGTCTCCTCATCTAAGAAAGCCTGGGATCCCGGGTTCAAATCCCGGCGGCCGCACCAAAAAACCTCATTCTTATGCTATTCAACAGGATGGATAAGCTACAATATGAATGGCTGATTTTTTAAAAATGTGTATTCTGAAGGAGACTGGAAGTAGAGGATTAATCACTTCAGTTTTTTATAGGTTTTCGGCCTCACTTTTAGGAGTTGCAGTCTTACCGATTACCGGTTCAATTCTCTTAAGTATTCCTAGAGTAAGCAGGCCAGCTAAGCCTCCTAGAACAGCGTGGATCGCAACAAATCCATAGAGGAAAAACATTAGAGGCCAAGTCCAGCCTAGAAAAACACTGAAAGACCAGTATAAAATGAAGTCTCCCGGGATATTGTAGACAAGTCCAGTAAGCGCGTAGATTAACCGCTTATTACGTCTGCGTTCAGCCACATAGAAGATTGCATCCACTACTAGTCCTCCTGTAACCCACGTAGGAACTATCATCCATTTTACTGGCGGGCCTCCTGGAAGCATAGTTGATATAAGTCCGCTGACAAATTGGGTGAATGTTGCAGCACCTGTTTTACCAACTATCTCTCTCACTACTAGGAGGAAGATTGTTCCCATGGGGATCGCTATTAACCCGTATAGTCCGGGGAGAGGGGCAGGTATAAAAGCGGTGGTTAACGTAGTGAGCGAGGAGAGACATCCAAAGACTAACATTAATACAATGTCTCTAGATGAGAAGATGGGTTTATCCTTCACATGTTATCGCCCTCTTTTCCGGGTTTTAGGTATGATATGCCGTTTCCATCTAGAATGTAGTATGCGTCTCCAGCACAACTTATACAGACTGGTTTGCCATCTTTTATCCTAGCTCGGGTTTCCATCACCTTTTCTCCGCAGAGGGAGCATCTCACAGAGTTAAAGATGGGCGCATATTCTGGAACTTTTATTCTGAGATGCTTTATTCTGAACATCTTCTCCGGTGGATTACTTAGCTCCTTTATCGACATCTCTGCGAAAAGCCTCATCATTTTATTATGCTCTTCCCTCGAAACCTCTTTCCTCTCGACGAATATTTCATCCCACAGTTGATATGCTTCTGGATATGCCTCTTTGCGGGACTCCTCGAAGCTGGGGTCTAGGGCGATTCTTATAGCCGAACCGTCTCTTCTCGCAACGGTCACAGCGGTCTTACCTAAATCCTTGAATATCAGGGAGTTATTTCCAAAAGAGCATCCGGTTACAACTTGGATTCCATCCGCAAAGCAATTATTTGTCTCAACTATCGCAATAACTTCTTCCATGCCTGTATTCTTTATATTTAGCTCGCGTACAGCAATGTAGCCTGCTACTACACCATATGTGAGGTAGGGGCAGAGATGCCCGTGCAGTTCACCGGCTTTATAGAGCAAACCCTTAAGATCGCCCTTCTCAATTAACTTTTCGATTTCCTCTCTAAGCACTGGACCAAACTTTTCAGTTTGAGACATGATACCTAAATTTCCACTAGAGTATTATTAAATTTTTCTTAAGTAACACCAAATATTTGCCAAGAACATATTATCTGATGATGAGTAAGCTCTTATCTTAAAAAGTTTGAAAATAATTCTTGTGTAAAGCTTAGAAAACTATTCGATGCTGAAATGTGAAATAAAGCTTATCTTGTTGCTTAATGTTATAAAAAAGTGGAAGTTAAATTAAATCGATAACCTATTTTTAACCTGTTAGCTCCTCAATCTCTTCTTTGCCCTTTTCCAGCTCTTTCTCTTGTTCTTCATCTTCTCTCAATAAAAGTGCCTGAAACTCTCCAACATGCGTTTTCTCTTCTTTAGCTATATCCAGAAGAACCTTTCTGATAGTTTCATTTTCAGTCATAGCCGCCATCTGCTCATAGAGGTTTATAGCGTCTAACTCGGCTATAATCCCAACTCTAAGAATTTCCTTATCTATATCTTTTCCTTTTATTTTTTTGAGATCTATAGGTATCTGTGACATCATTTTTCTTAACCTCCATAACAATTGATTTATTTATCTGAGGCATAAGTTAAAAATCTTACCATAAACCTCGGAAGTTTAGTTAAGAGTCTACTTACGGATTTTAATTTTTAGTGTTAAGACTGTGAAGTCCCGTTAAATATCATCTATTTTCTTGATGAAATTATCAGAATAAGCAGGCATGTGAAGAAGGTAGCAAGGATTGCAATAAAAGGCAACTTCGGGTTTAAGCTAAACAGGTATCCAGTTATCGTCGGAGTTGGCAGATTTATAAGTGAGGATAGGGTTACGGCTATTGACATTATTTTAGCCCTAGCTCTACTGTCCACATAGTCTATCTGATTCATTAAAAAAGTTCTGGAGACCGAAAATGCGATGGCATAATAGAATCCAAGTAGGAATGCGGGAGGCAACGCCAAAAATATGGAGCCGGGCGGCAAAATTATGAGGATAAATATGGCTAATGAACCTAAGCTGTAGCCTAAAATAAGGGCTTTAATATAGCTGCTCTTAGACCTGAGCTTTGGAATGATAAGCAAGAAGAGAAGCAAAGAAACTGCAGATGAAGCTGATGGAATAAATGAGGCAGCTTCTTCACTCAATCCTAAACCATTCTCATTAACCAAATATAGTGGAAAGTAGGCGTAAGATGAATTATAGAAGCCAATCATTATAAGAATTAAAATTAATGCTAAAATTATACGATCCTTCTTTATTAAGGACAGGGAGCTCAAGTAGCCCTTAAATCCGGAAAATATTTTATCTCTCCTAACTATTTGCCCGATTTCTGGTTCACGCAGATAGATCTGCCTAATTATGAACATGGGTATCATTGCGCAGAAGGCTAATGCGAATATAATTCTACAGCCTAAATCAGGCCCATAAAATCCTAGGATGACGCCAGCTACAGGCATAGTTAGAGAACCAAGCCTATATATGGCTGAAATAGAACCATAAATAAGAGATCTGAACTTAAGTTTTGTGTCTTCTACAAGCATGCATTCCCAAACCGAGTAAATTAATGAGGCTGTGCTCTCAACTATATAGGCTAAGAGCGCATGCCATATATTTCGGCTTATCATCCATAGAGCCAGTGAAGATAGCCAACATACGCTATCAAATAGCATGAATACTCTTTTTCTACCGAACCGATCAGCCAAGTAGCCGCCGAATAATGGCATAATCGATGAAAAAACGTTGAAGACTGTTATTAGCAGGCCTATCTCTACGGATGAAAGACCTATAACAACGCTTAGGAAGATTGATCTATAAAAGAAGACCCAATTCATCGGAATGCTCCATAGTGGCTCGGTTGCTATTAGCACTTTAGCGTTTCTACCAATTTTACTGTAAATCTTCGTTAGATTAATACGCATTAAATCGACTTCCTTTTAAATCGACGGATGATCCTAAAGTTTTCATCAGAGTTAGTATTAAGTGCATTATAGAGGAAATGAACCCTAATAAGTATTTAGAAATGCAAAAGTTAAACATTGATTTCAGCGCACCAAACAAACACAGTATTTGGCTTATGGTTACAACTATCCCCGGACTTGAAGATATCGTCTTAAAGGAAGCATCTGAAAAACTTAATGTTATTGAGGTTGAGCCCAGATTTGGCGATGTTGGTGGAAGAGTATCACTGAGGATTCCGGAAAGTCAAGTTGGCGAAGTGTTTAGGCTGAGAAGTATAGAGCACATTATACAGCTCATAAAAGTATTTGAGATCAGTAAGGATGTTAATGGACTAAACCAAATATATGATGGGGTATACAAGTGCGAGGTCCCCTTAGGTTCAACTTTTAGAGTTACATGCGAAAGGGTTGGAGAACATGAGTTCACAAGCATAGATGTTCAGAGGGTGGCGGGTCAAGCGCTTGTTGATAAATATGGAAGGAAGGTTGACCTTAAAAATCCGGAGACTATTGTTAGAGTGGATGTTGCCTATAACCTTTGTATTGTTGGAATACAGAAGACTAGGACATCGCTTAGAATACGCTATCCAAGAGTATTCCAGCATTACTCAGCATTAAATCCAGTAATTGCATACGCAATGCTCAGACTAGCGGAAGTTAAGCCTGGAGATAGAGTTTTAGACGCATTTTGCGGCGGGGGAACAATAATAATAGAGGCGGCTCAAGTATGGGAAGATTTAGATCTTCTAGGCATTGATATAAGCTCTAAAAGTATTGAGGGAGCATGGAGAAACTCTGAGTCAGCTGGGGTTAAAGACAAAGTCAAATTCATGGTTGGCGATTCAAGGAGGCTTGAAAAAGTTTTACCAGCAAACTGGAAAGTTGACAAAGTTGTCTCAAACCTTCCTTTTGGCATAAGAAGCGGTAGACGCAAGGTGATTCCGGAAATCTACACTGAATTCCTGAGGTCACTTAAACCCTTTTTGAGGAGGGAGTCTAAGCTCTGTCTTCTTACAATTCACAAAAAACTTATGGAAACAATCAGCGAAAACCTAGGCTACATGGTCATTGAGAGCAAACAAATACTTTACGGGGGACTGCAGGCATGGATAATATTGTTGAAACCCGAATTCTAGGGGGACGAAAAACCTGAATCACAAAATATATGCACTCCGAAGAACTATTTATTTTTGTTAAGATTTAAAGGGTGGATTTGGTGAGAAATTGAAGCTTATAGGTAGAGTTGCGGATGGAGCAACGGAAACTAAGGCTAGGCTCATACTGCTTAAGGATATGGAAAGCAAGGTTGTTGCCGAGGAGCTAGTTTTAATTAAGAATGGTGGGGAAGACAATCCGGTTAATGAAATATTAGGTGTTTTAAGAGAGGGGTTAGGTAAGAATGAGTTTCTAAGCTATAGGTCTTACAGACCAGATGTTGCATATTTGAGACATGGTGGTGAACCTTCGGGGGCTAGAGAGGTTTACTCCTTCGCCATAGAGCCTCTTGGAGCCATAACTGATGATGGAATAGAACCTAATAGGGCCATAATTCAGCCTAGATCCCCCGTTTATTTGCTGGAGGATAATGACAGGCCATTCAAGTGGATTGTTAAGGGACGGGACGTTGTGTGGTCTGAGGCCTATCTGGAGGGACATCCCTCATGGAAGATCCCCTTCGACAAAACATTTTTACCCTATCACGTTGGAGTTTATGGGAGCACAGGTTGCGGTAAATCGTGGTTTACAAGATATATTCTTGTTCCACTCTACAGAAAAGCTGGCTATAAAGTGCTCATACTTGATTGGAGTGGAACTGATTATGCTCCTCTACTCAGAAATGATGAGGTCATTAGGATTTCAGATGTAGCCCTTGACGAAGAATCTATTTTAAGCTACTTTCAGGATAAAACCTATGGATTTGCAAGAAGCGACATTATTAAAGACTGCTTCGACGAATTTCTAGAAGGGTGGACTTCAAAGGTTAAGGAGGCATATTTAAACTCTGAGAATCCAGCGGAGCACTTATATCAAGAATTAAGAAGCCGCATAGAAGAGGCCATATCGAACATAAGACGCGACGACTGGAGAGCATCTGCCCAAAGAGCATACAGAAGAATATTCAGAAAGCTAAAACCCTCAGATTTCCATCCTGTTATGGGAATCCTTAGCATAGAGGAACTATTCCAAGAGCTTAAGCGGAAAGGTGTTTTAGCAATCGATATGAGCGGAACCTTAACAGAAGCAAAATTAGGTTTCTTTCTTTCCCTCTCTAAATATCTCTATAGCTTAATGGAGGCTGGAAAAAGCTTAGGTATAGCTCTAATAATAGATGAGGCGCCGCAGTATGCGCCGTGGGACGCGCGCGGAATACAAGGTGAAACATGCGAAATGATAAAGAATCTTGCTGCCTTGGGGAGAAAACGCATGCTAAATCTAACGCTTATAGCTCAGGGCATAAGGGGTGAGATAGGCGTAAACGCGGCTGTTAGGAGAAATCTAAATACTCACTTCTTCGGTAGAATACATCCATTAGATGCAAGCGGCGAAGGAGGGGCCTCCGAGTGGCTGTCCCCGTATGGGATATCCCCTAATCAGCTGCTTCAGCTTAAGCCGGGAAGATTCTATTTTGCTGGGGCAATGAATCCATCGCCTGTGCCTCTACTGATCACTTACACTCCAGCCCAAAGCGGAAAAATGGGTGATATGAATGGCTGAGGCTTCTGAGGAGCTACCCGAATGGGTTAAGCTTCCATTGGACCTGCAACATGAATTCTTTAGGCTGGCGGAGGAGGAAGCCAGAGAACTAATTAAAGTCATTAGAAGGATTGATGAAAGCTTAAAGGAGCTCAAAAATGAACTGACCGCTCACATACGCATCTTCCCAAAGCAGACTAAAAAGTCCATCATCGCAGCTGTTGATAGCTCCAGATCGCCAAGATTTAGTGAAAGGTTAGGCGTAAGATACGGAGTTTTCGCCACCGGAATAGTTTATTTGAAGGGTACAGAAAAGAGGAAGGAAAGACTTAAGCCAGGCATTTTTAAGAGAAAACAAGCTCTTTCCCGTGATGAAAGCCGATATTTCTTCTCGCTTCTAACAACCCACTACGAGAGGAAAATGGCTCTCGAAGCCCTAAAAGAATGTGACATACTCTTCATAGATGGAAGTTTCTATGGATTCTTGTATCCAGCTTTAGATATGAAAAAGCTCGGCCTTCTGGAGCTGGAGGATAAAAAAAGAATATTTAGAGAAACCTTCGAAATTACGGAAGAGCTCAGGAAAAGCGGAAAGGTTCTGGGAGTCATAAAGAGAAGTCACACAAGGGCTTTGGGGGGATATAGGGCTCTAAAATTTGGCGATAACACTCTAGTGAATGTAATAGACAAGCATATACTTTCACTTATAATGCCTGAGAGATCGTTCTTTGAATATGAAAGTCTCTTAGGCGATTTGCCGCCGATAATATACACGGGAATAGCAAGGTTAGCTTCTAAATTGGCTTCGCAGGAGAAGAGCGGCGAAAATCTGATGAAAAAGGCTAAAGAAAGAGTTTATAAGCCCTTTGAGGAGCTGAATATCCCGAGAGACGGATTCATTAGCATGAGGAGAGCGCAGGTTAGATTTTATGGTGATCTTCCTCCATGTGAACTTGAGTATCCCTCAACAGTTAACCTTGAAGACATACTTTCAGAGAGCGAATTATTTAGTGAAGCAACAAATCTGCCTCTGGCTTTAGACCTGGTGGATAGCTTAGTGGGCATATCTTCTAAATTTACTGAGGAATTTGTATCGGAGATTGAAGGCAGAGTGTTGGAGGCAATAGTGAAGAATGGAGGAAATCTTAATTCCATAAGAACTTTCTTTGCCTTTCTAAATCCGCAGAAACCATTTTAGCAATCATAAATTAGTGATTTCCCTCTCGAGATTCTGCAATAGGATATTTTTTCCTCTTTCATTTACATTTATTCCCAGGTTTCTGTATCCCATTATTAATGCGCCCACCACTGGATAAGCTATTGGAGGAATGAAGGACGCCTCCGGCAGAAAATTAGAAACATATCTTTTAAAGGATAACCAGACTATCTTACCAGCCTTAAATACTCCACCAGAAGCTCCAATGATTATAGGTTCATCCTCTGCAAATATTTTCTTAGCGATTGCAAGAGCAGCTTCACCTAGCTCCTCACCAGCCCTCTCCAATATTCTAATTGCAACCTTATCTCCGAGCTCCGCCGCCGAGAAAACCACTTTTGAAAGAGACGCAATCTTCGTGGAAGTTACTTCATGATATACTTTCGGAACTATATCTTTAAAATCGTCCACCTTAAATTCTTCCTTAAACATTTTCAATAATATAGTTCTCTCCCCTCTGCCATCATATGCTTTAGCAGCAGCAATAAGGGCCTGCCTCGCTATGTCAAAGGCGCTTCCCTCATCCCCCATTAGCCAGCCCCAGCCACTGGATATGGCGCTTTCACCCCTACTATTCAATCCATAGGCTATGGAGCCTGTGCCAGCGACGACAACTATTCCCGGTTCACCATTGGTCGCCGCATAAAAAGCTACAATAACATCGTTCACTATGATCCTTTTTTCGGCGATATCGGATGGAACTATTTGTCTGGAAATTATTTCATAGTCGCGATCAGTTGTTAAACCGCCAATTCCAAAACACCCGATTTTGATGGACTCTTTTTTTAGATCTATATTTGAACAGGCCTGTTTGATTGCCAACCTAACGTTTCTACCTGCCTCTTCAACACTAACAACATTATAATTGCATGGTCCGGCAACTC
>CAZWWD010000005.1:0-37594 GCA_964637155.1 uncultured Candidatus Bathyarchaeia archaeon | reverse complement strand
TAGGAATAGACGCCTCTATAGTCGGATATTTTGGCGTGCCTGTAGCTTTAATCACCGGCTGTAGAAAAGCTGTGGAGGAGGCGAGAGCGCTCCTAGGCGATATAGAATGGGTTGCGGTGAAAGAGGGATTAAGCAGAAACTTCGCAATATGTTTGTCTCCATCTAAGAGTAGAAAGCTTATTAGAGAAGCCGCCGAAAGAGCTGTTAAAAGAGCAGAGAAGTTCAAACCCTTTAGAGTAGAATCCCCCGTTACTATAAGGGTGGAGTATTCGCATCCAAACTACGCTGATATGCAATCTAGAATCCCCGGTGTAGAGAGAATAGACTCCAGAACTATTGTTGTTCAGGACGAGGATTTACTGGGTGCAATGCGTAAACTAGGATGGTTCTAGCGTGAGAAGAGGGCTATAAGCGTTCCCTCCTTAGATAATTCTCAATCCATCTTTCTAGAGTAGCCTATCTGTTGAAGCAAAATTTTTTGTTCTTAATCATATTTCGATCTGAACTTTAATTGGATTTCCAATCTTATCTATATGAACCTTAAATCCATCCAGTATTTTTTCGAGCGGAAATACATGTGTAATAAGAGATTTTACATCAACCTTCCCCGAAGAAACAAGCTTTATAGCCGTTGGAAATACATTTGCGTATCTATGCACACCTAGAATGTCCAGCTCCTTTATTAGGATCTTATCGATTGAAATCGGAACCTCAGCCGGCGGATACCCAACAAATACTATGCGCCCTCCAGGCTTAACAACATCCAGCGCCTGCTGAACAGCCTTAGGGGCTCCTGACGCCTCAATAACCACGTCAACGCCTTTGCCCCCGGTTTCCTCCATAATCCGTTTTACAGTATTCTCTTTTGAGGCATTTATAGTTGTTCCAGCGCCTAATTTTAAAGCGTAATCCAGCCTATAATCAATAATGTCCACAACGAATGTATCGATCACGCCGTGCGATTTGGCTGCTTGAAGAGATAGCAACCCGATTGGTCCGGCGCCAAATATAACAACGCTATCATGAACGGAAACTCTGCCGCGCTTCGTAGCCATAAGCCCAACGGCTAGGGGCTCTATCATGGCGCCCTCCCCATAAGTCATGTTATCGGGCATTGGGTAAACGTTCTCGGCTGAGGCCAAAGCATACTCTGCAAATGCCCCATCATAGGGTGGAGCACCATAAAAGCGAACATTAGGACATAGGTTATAGCGTCCAGATCTACAGGCTTCACATACGCCGCAGGTGAAACCAGGCTCTATCACAACCCTCTGGCCAACTTTAACATTGGTAACATTCCCACCAACTTCTACAACCTCGCCTGAACACTCATGCCCTAGTATTAGAGGTTTCTTCACAACGAAGGAACCTATCCTGCCGCGGAGATAAAAATGCACATCGGAACCGCATATCCCAACCCTTCTCATCCTCACGAGGACATCTCTAGCGCCAACCTGTGGGGCGTCTACCATTTCAACTCTTAAATCTAAAGGCTTATGTAAAACAGCCGCCTTCATCTTATTCATAAAAACTCACCCTTTTTTCTTTTTAGAGGTTCTGCTAAGATCATATTTAAGTATTTAATTTAATCTAACGTAGGATCCCCCAATAAACCTGAAACATTTGAAAGAAGACGAGGATAGCGATGACGGCTGGTTCTCAAGCGAATAGGAAGATTAAGATTCTAGTTAACCGTCGGCTCCGAGAAGACCTCATTCAGCGTATTAAGAACATTTCAGATAATAATTGAAATTGTCAAAGTAGATAGTAGAGAAGAATCTCTAAAAGCCATAAGGACATTGACATACTATTTGGGGAAATCGATAGAGAATTATTCTTAGCTGCTAAGTATTTAAAGTGGGTTCAAGCTAGCAACGCTGGGGTTGACGCATATTTGTTTCCGGAGCTTGTGGATTCGCAGGTTTTGCTCACAAATGCAAGCGGCATCCACAGGACACCGATATCCGAAATGATCATGTTAATGGCCCTCGCTCTAGCAAAGAAACTACATAAGTACATCCAATTCAAAAATAAAGCCATATGGAAATATTCTGCGAAAACCTGAAAAGATACCTCGAAAATAGGCCGCTGATAAACCTAGTTGATAAAAAGGCAGGATACTAACTGAAACAGACAGACAGCCCGCAGGGTTAAAGGCGTTCTGGTGCTCCCTCTTTAACTAAGAATTATTTAGCTAAATTTTATGCGTTAAATATTCAACTTGCCCGTTGCTATAGATGCGTGCAGACGCCTTTCTAGCCGCCCAACACTGGAACACTATTGCCACTGGATAGGAGGCTGGATGCCGATGTGCATGTTCAATCTTCACGGCTAGGGTTGTTATTTTTCCACCCAGCCCCATCGGCCCTATCCCAGTCATGTTTATGGCGTTATAGAGTTCACGTTCAATTTTCGCTATTTTTTCATCAGGGTTTTCCTCATTTATGGGCTTAAGTATGGCTTTTTTAGCGAGCGACATAGCTATGTCTGATCCGCCGCCAACCCCAATACCTATGATGGTGGGCGGGCATGTTGTTCCACCAGCCTTCAAAACGCTATCTATAACGAATTTTTTTAAGCCGTTTAACCCTTCGCTCGGGTTCATCATTTTCAATACACAGGCATTTTCTGATCCGCCGCCTTTAAGGAGAACTGTGATCTCAAGGTAATCTCCGTCAAAGATCTCCCAATGTATGTATGGAATATGCCTCCCAGTATTGTCCCCAGAATTTATGTTAGTGAAGAAGTCTACGGAATTTGGTCTAAGCGGTATTTCCACAGTGGATTTCCTTACAGCTCTACGGAGCGCATTTTCAATTTTACCTAAACCCCTAAAGTTTGAGCCAGCTTTCAAATAAAAGGATATTACGCCGGTGTCTTGGCATAAGGGCAGATTATTCTCCTCCGCTAATCTTACATTTTCAAGTATATTCCTAAGCTGTAGCTTACCTATTGGATTATCCTCAATCTCATATGCTCTCCGAAGAGCCTCTTTAACATCCCCCGGTAATCTCGTAGCAGCCTGCCTCAAAAGCGTTGAAGCTGTCTTTTCAATTATTAATTCGCAATCCATAACATTTTTCTCCTTCGTCTAATTTAAATATCTGTGAAATTTAGATTTTATTGAGATAGAGAAAAATGTATAGGGGCGAAGTGGAAAAGAAGCGATATCTAACCATTGAAGATATCCCAGATGTGACCCCATCAATAGCTGAGAAACTACGTGAGCTAGGCTTCAACACGGTTGAATCATTGGCGATGGCTACGATCCGCGAGCTTGAGCAGGCGGGCATAAGCGATAAAAAAGCCTTCAAAATAATCAATGCAGCGAGATCATCAATCACATTATCCTTTATACGTGCGGACGAGCTCCTAGAAAGACGGCAAAATGTTCTCCGCTTAACAACTGGAAGCAAAAAACTTGATGAGCTTTTAGGCGGAGGGCTCGAAACGCAAACAATAACCGAGTTTTACGGGGAATACGGCTCCGGTAAAAGCCAGATAGCCCATCAGGCATGCGTCAATGTCCAATTGCCCCCAGAGAAAGGAGGTTTAGGTGGAGGAGCCCTATACATAGACACGGAGAACACCTTCAGACCTGAACGAATAGTTCAAATGGCTAAATTTAGGGGACTGGACCCGCAGAAGGTTGTTAAAAACATTATTTGGGCTGAAGCCTACACCTCCGACCACCAAATGTTCCTGCTGGAAAACGCTGATAAGGTAATAAAGGAAAACAACATACGCCTAATAGTTGTTGACTCCTTAACTGCTCACTTCAGAAGCGAGTACATTGGACGGGAAAACCTAGCTTTAAGACAGCAGAAACTTAACCAGCACATGCATAAGCTCATCAGGCTTGCAAGAGCATTTAACGCCGTGGCTTTAGTAACTAACCAAGTTATGTCCAGCCCGGAAGTCTATTTCTCCGAGACAGTCCGGCCGATAGGTGGACACATAGTCGCCCACACAAGCCACACAAGAGTTTTTCTAAGAAAAAGCGCTAGGGGACCTGTGAGAATAGCCCGGTTGGTTTCAAGCCCCTATCTTCCGGAAGGCGAATGCCTATTTAAAATAACTGAGAATGGTATAGAAGATGTCACCGAAGAAGATAGATAGGCGTAAGCATGAAATAATAGTTTCGCCTCCACTCTTGAATCGCATCTTCCAGTCAATCTTAGAAAGAAGATTCACGGAAGCAGAAAGAAGATTGGAGGAAATAGAAACCAAAATTAGGGGAAAAAATTATGACGAATTTAAACGTGGTTTCATACAGGCGCTTAAAGGCATGATTCTAATGCACAGATCAAATGACCGAGACACCTTCCTAAATAACATCGACCTGAAAGATACTAATGCCCTAAAAAAATATTATAGAGAATTCTCTAAAAATGCTGAAAATAGGTTGCACGCTGATTACGATAGGGGATATTTTCTGGCTTTAGCCAAATATATGTCCTTTATACTTAAGCAAGCTAAATCAAAAGGTGCTTTCAACGGCAAAAACTAAGCGCTCATTAGAAGCGTATATAAAAGAACCCAAAAGAAAATCCATGCGGTAACATATATGCTCACCCCAGTTTTAGTAATCTCTGAAGGCTTACTAACCTTCGCGATAAATATCTGCCTCAGTATTCTATCGCTTATCACGTAAACCGCCAAGCTTATCATTATTCCGCTGAAAATATTATTGACTTTCAGGAGTACGCATAAAACTCCCACAAATGCGCCTAACCCCATCTTAATCCAGTAGATAAGGTTTAAAGGTTCCATCTAACATCTACCTTTCTGGTGAATGTTTTGAGGGAGGGAATAAGCAGCTTTGACCTAGCTGTCATCGTTAGGGAGCTTAGCAGCTTCATTAAGGGCACCCGAATAAATAAGATTTACCAAATAAATCGTAAGATCTTACTCTTAAAGCTTCGTGTTCCTAAAGGAGATAGCCTTCAGCTCTTAATAGAAGCTGGCAAAAGAATACATATAACTTCCTACGATTTTGAAAAGCCTAAAAAACCACCCGTCTTTTGTATGGCTCTAAGAAAATATTTAGAGAACGGGATTATTGAAAATATCGTCCAATACGATTTTGAGAGAATAGCTGAGATTAATGTTAGGCGTGGAGGCCAAAATTATCGGCTCATAATTGAATTTTTCGAGGATGGAAACATAATACTTGTTGATTCAGAAAACAAGATTCTGCAGGCATTAACCTATAGAAGGATGAGGGACAGAAACATTCTGCGAGGTGAAGACTTTAAGTATCCGCCTCAAAGGGGAAAAGATCCGAGACGTCTAAGCCTCGAAGAATTTTATAAAATAAGAGATTTCGGTCAAATGGAAGTTGTTAGGGCCCTAACTAGGTTTTTAGGTGTGGGAGGCTTTTACGCTGAGGAAATTCTGTTGAGGGGAGGCGTGGATAAAAATAAACCTTGTTCCTCACTTAGCGATGAAGAACTAAAGAACATTTTCGACAACATTAGTCATCTAATACTCCAAGTTGAATCCGAAAAATATAAACCATGCATCTTTATCGACGAAAATGGTGAGCTAATCGACGTTGCACCTTTCCCCCTAAAAAGATACGCTGATTTCAGCTCTCTAGAAATAGAATCTTTCAATAAAGCTCTCGATGAATATTATGCAAGGATTACCGTTAAAAAGAGGGCGGAGCTAACTGAAAAAACAGTTGAACGCGAGGTGTCAAAACTAAAAAGAATTCTAGAAAAACAGGAAAAAAGCCTCAAAGAGCTAAAGAGTAAGGCTGAAGTATACCAGCAGATCGGCAATACAATATACAGTCACCTATATGATCTTGACTTCCTAATAAACAGAATCATGCGTGAAAAAAAGGAAGGCAGAGATTGGAGCGAAATTTCTGGAACACTACTCAAGGAAAGGGACGCCGCAATCACCCCATCAAAATACTTCGTATCTATCAACCCTAAAACATTAATGCTCCAAGTTTCAGTTGACGGAAACACTTTTGACTTGAACCTTAAGATGTCAGCGCAGGAGAACGCAGCAGAATACTATAGAAAGGCTAAAAAGGCCAAAGATAAAATCGAGGGAATAAAAAAAGCCATAGAGCAAACAATGAAGAAGATTGAAAAAGCTAGGTTAGAAGCCCTAAAAAGAATAGAAGTTGCCTCCAAACCTCTTCCACTAAAGAGGAGAAAGGAATGGTACGAGAAATTCCGTTGGTTTTTCTCTTCAGAAGGCTTTCTTATAATAGGTGGAAGAGACGCTACAACAAATGAGATAATAATCAAAAAATACACAGAGCCCCACGACCTAGTCTTCCATGCAGATATCCTGGGATCACCGTTTGTTGTTGTGAAAACGCATGGAAAACCCCCCGCTGAAAGAACGATCAGGGAGGCAGCGCAGTTTACAGCCTCATATTCGCGTGCATGGAAGGAGGGATTGAGAGCTATAGATGTTTACTGGGTTAAACCAGAGCAGGTTAAAAAAACACCCCCCTCAGGACAGTATCTCCCTAAAGGCTCATTCATGATTTATGGAACTAAAAACTACATTAAGAATGTTCCACTTGAAATCGCTATAGGTGTCATGAAGGAGAATGATGGCTTTAAGGTTATTGGTGGGCCTACAGAAGCCATAGCTAATCATACAAATCTCTACGTAAGGATAGCTCCAGGTAAAGAGTCAAGTGGAAGGCTTGCTAAATACATCAGGAATAAGATAGCTAGTATGGCGTCAGCTGAGGAGAGAGAGGTGATTCTGAGGATCCCCATAGAGGATTTTCAAGCTTTTATACCTTCAGGTCGAGGAAGCATTGTCGCTAAATAATCTGAGTGAAAAATTGTGGAAACGAATAAAGCAATAAATATGTTTTGATTTCATATAGCTCAAGCTGTGGTGTGGGCAAATGGACTTTTATGAAGTTATTAGAACCCGTAGAAGCATAAGATCCTATAAGCCTGATCCAGTGCCCGATGAAGTTTTAATGAGGGTTCTCGAAGCCGCTAGAATAGCTCCCTCAGGCTCAAATCGGCAGCCATGGAAATTTATAATCGTTAAGGACGAAAACCTGAGAAGAAGAGTGGCGCAGGCATGCCATAACCAGATGTTTATCGCTGAAGCGCCAATCGTTATAGTAGCCTGCGGATATAACATCCACTGGAATAGGGGCGGATACATGGGAGATTTAAGCATGCTTATTGATGTATCTATAGCATTCACCCATCTCATTTTGGCGGCGAGAGCCGAAGGGCTTGGAACATGCTGGATTGGAGCCTTCGACAACGAAGAAGTTAAGAACCTACTTAACATACCTAAGGAAGTCAATGTTGTGGCGATAACTCCGCTTGGCTACCCGAAAGACGAGGAGTTTAGGGAGCCTGGACCTAGAAAACCTATTTCAGAAATAATATCCATAGACAAATTTCAGTAAACCAAACATCCAGAAGGCTTAAAATCCTAAAGGGCATCAATATTTAGCTTAGGGTGGAATTTATTGCCATGAAGAAAAAAGTGTTTATTATCCCAGAACCGAGTTACTTGAGATTTACCGGCAAATGGTTTGCCTTCGAAGGTTTCGCGGAGTTCCCAGAGTTCCTCAGAAGCGAGTTTAATATTCCAAAGGGAGATTGGACGATAACCGAGGTCTCTAATGAAGGGACGGGGCTAAAAATAGAGGATAAAAAAGTCACAATGTGGGGTGACCGCAACATATGCTATGCAACTCTCATACAGCTCCTAATTCAAGGGAAAGATCGCCTGCCAGAAGTCGAAGTTAAAGAGTCATTTAAATTCAAATTTAGAGGTTATCACCTCGATATTGCCAGAGGCGGAGTTCCCTCCGTTGAAACGTTTAAGAAAATATTACGCCTACTTTTCCTCCTCAAATACAACTATTTCGCCATATATTTCGAAGACCTGTTCCCTTGGAGGAGCTACCCTCAGATAGGCGCGCATAGAGGTAGGCTAACAGAGGATGAATTAAAGGATATAATAGAATATGGCAGTAAGCTTGGAATAGAGGTCTTTCCGTCCCTTGAGCTGTCAGGTCACATGGAAAATATCCTCTCACTACCTGAATTCCGAAAATTCAGCGAATGGCAATGGCATCCCCAAACAGGCTGCCTAAACCTAAGCGATGAAGAAGCTAGAGAATTCGCCTACACACTACTTAAGGAAGCAATCGACTTCTTCCCTGAATCCAAGTATATTCACATAGGCGGCGATGAAACATGGATGTTGGGGAGAGGGAAAAGCCTAAACAAGACATGGACGTTTGAGGGACCCAAGCTCTACGAGCTTCATCACAGGAACATGGTTGAGCAGGTTCTAAAGAGGGGGAAGATGCCGATTTTATGGGGCGACATGATATCTGGAATGTATCTTGGAGAAGAAGCCTCAAAATGGAAGGTTGTTTTAGAAAGTAGTATATGGCGAAATTCTCTCATAGCTAACTGGGATTACAGCCCAGGTTCAAAACAATACTTTAAAAACAAAATAAAAATATTCAAGGATAAAGGTTTGAAGCAGGTAGTCTGCCCAGGCCTATCCAATTGGAGAAGATATTATCCAAACTTTAATGTGGCGCTAGAGAATCTAAGGAACTTTCTGGCAGCAGCCAAAGAGGAAAATGTTTTCGGTTTTCTATTAACGGCTTGGGGCGATGACGGTGAGGAATGCCTCTTCTCATTACTAAATCCGCTTATACTGGCTGCCATGGAAATTGCTGAAGGAAACGGAGATTGGCAGAAAAAGTGGCTGGCTATAAGCGGTGAAGACGAAAGGCTTCTTGAGGCTAGAATGCTCTTCGGAAAACCCGAATTCTCGGAGACTATAAAGCATGTTATCTTTAGGGATTTCTGGTATAGGCGCACGCCAGCCGAGGACAGAGAGAAATTAAAGGCTAAATGGAAGGAAATGCTGAAATCCGTTGAAGACATTAAAATGCCTGAGGACCTAGACTTTATAAGAAAGCTGCTGGCGTTGGGCATAAAAGTTCTTGAGGGCGAGGCAAAGGTGTCCGACTATATTGCCCTCTCAAACATCTATGCGAAACTCTGGTTAAAAGAGAGAAAACCCGAAGGCTTGGAAACAATAATCGAAAGATTTTGGGGTGCAGCTGGCAAAACAGACATGAATTTATTAAGCTAGGTTCCTCATTAACCGCTAAATAACAACCAAAAACACCTTTTTCTTTTTCAGAGGAAATAAGGAGGGGGAAACGAATTGGTGGACGTGTGGCTACCCTACGGTGGAACCGAGGTATGCGTTCGAGTTCCCACCGAAAACTTACAGGATATCATCGAGGCAAATGAGGTTGCTGGCGCTGAAAGCCCTGAGGAAGAAATCAAAAAAGCATTGGAGAATCCGATTGACGCGAAAAGTTTAGCTGAGACCGTTAAACCTGGAGATAGAGTTGTTTTAGCTTTAAGCATTCATGATCCAATGATAGCTAAGCTAGCTGTTTCCTCAATACTGGAAGAAATCGCCAAGGGAGGACTAAAAGCCGAGGATTTAACCGTTCTCTTTACTTATGAAATTTTTGATCCAAGTGCAACAGCTCTCCCAGCTCAATTAATAAACGAATTATCCCCTCTGGGGGTAAATGTTGTCTCCCATGATCCCTCAGCTGAAAGCGTTTATGTTGGCGAATCAGCTAGCGGAGTGAAGGTTTATCTCAACAAAATTTTTGCCGAGTCTAAAGTGAAAATTGTTGCAGGAACTGTTAGACCCGACCCCTACACCATCTATGAGTGGAGTGGATGTGGTGTTGCACTAGGCTTATCAAACCTAGAAACCGTCAAACAGATTTTCATGCCAACCCTAAATCTTGATGCCGCATCCGATTTGATGCATAAAAACATTTTAGAAGTCTCACGTATAGTTGGAGCTGACTTTAGCGTAAACATTGTAGTGAATAGAGAAGGAAAAATTGTTAGGTCAGTTGCGGGAGACCTCGAAAAATCTTTCTCTGAAGCTTCAAAAATTGCTGATGAAATCTACAAGTTTCCAGTAGAGAAGAAAGCTGATGTCGTCTTCGTTAGTTCAGGCGGTTCCCCCTTCGATTCAAGCTTCTTTAAGGCTTGTAGATGTATAGAGAATGCTCTTAAAATTATAAGAAGAAAGGGGGTTACTGTATTAGTTGCTGAATGCCCCGAGGGACACGGGAATCCGGAATTTTATGAAGCCGTATCCCGCTTCAAAAACGACTTGAATTCTTTGGGAAAATCATTGCGAAAAAGTTTTCGCGTCGGTGGACTCGTTGCCTACCGTCTTCTTAGAGCATTCAGAAAAGCCGATATAGCTATGGTTTCAACAATACCCGACTATTATGCTTCGGAAATCCCGGGGTTAAAGGTTTTCAGAACAGCTAATGAAGCTCTAAATTACGCTTTAGAAGCTCGCGGAAGAAGATCTAAAATTTCAGTTTTACCCAACGGAAACCTTATAATCCCCACCGTGGAAGCATGAAAAAGAGAGTTCAAAATATTCCCTTTTGTTAGAAAAATATTTTTTAGAGTTAATTTATTAAAGTAGTTTTTGCTGGGTCTAATGTGGAGCGAGCTTTCACCATAAGAAAATTTAGGCCTGAAGACCTAAATCAGGTAATATACATAAACCGAACCTGTCTTCCAGAGAATTACTCAACTTACTTCTTCGTGGACCTCTATAAGAACTTCCCGGAAACATTCATCGTTGCCGAAGAAGACGGCCAAGTAGTCGGCTACATCATGTGCCGTATTGAAAGCGGATTCTCCCGCTTCAGCCTAATAAAAAGAGGGCATGTGATCTCAATAGCCGTTTTACCCGGCTATAGGCGAAAAGGCATCGGGGAAGCATTACTCAGAGAAGCTCTCCAAGCTATGGCAACCCACTATGGCGTAAAAGAATGCTACTTGGAAGTCCGCGTCAGCAATACGCCGGCCATAAACCTCTATAGGAAAATAGGCTTCAAAATCGAAAAAACCATCAGAAGATATTACGCGGATGGCGAAAACGCTTACTTAATGCGAATAAAAATAATGAATGGAAGCTAAAGGGAGCATGTTAATATGAAAAAACGTCATATAACCAAAGAAGAGGTTGAGCATGTAGCTTGGCTAGCGCACATAGAATTAACCGAGGAAGAGAAGTCCCTCTTTACTGAGCAGTTTAATAGAATTTTGGAATTTTTCAGACAAATTGATGAAGTAGATACAAAAGATATTCCCCCAACCTATCATGTACTAAATCTAGTCAATGTTTACCGTGAAGACAGGGTTGGGGAAACATTGCCTAAAGAAAGCGTTTTAAGAAATGCGCCGCGAAAAGAAGATAATTTCTTTAAGTCGCCTAGAATAGTCTAATCCGATTTTCAGGAGGTCGCGGCCTACGTCAAGATTATATGAGCTATATGCCACGGAGGTCGTTGACAAAATAAAACGTCAAGAAATCACGGCTGAAGACCATGTTGAGTCAATCATTGAAAGAATCCTCAGAGTAGATGGAAAAATAAATGCCTTTATCACGCCAACCTTCAAAGAAGCAAGGGAAAAAGCTAGGGAAATCGATAAAAAAATTAGCAGAGGTGAAAAGGTTGGCAGATTAGCGGGCGTAACAGTGGCGATAAAAGATAACATATGCACACTTAACATCCGCACAACCTGCGCCTCCAGAATGCTTGAAAACTTCATTCCACCATACGATGCAACAGTTATTGAAAGACTCAAGCATGAAGACGCCATAATCATTGGAAAAACAAATATGGATGAGTTCGCAATGGGCTCAACAACCGAGACAAGCTATTTTGGGCCCACAAGAAACCCATGGGACCTAACTAAAGTTCCAGGCGGCTCATCTGGAGGAAGCGCCGCCGCTTTAATAGCTGACGAAGCTGCCTTAGCCCTCGGCTCAGATACAGGCGGCTCAATAAGATGCCCAGCCAGCTACTGCTCGGTTGTAGGGCTCAAGCCAACCTACGGGTTAGTCAGCCGCTACGGACTAATAGCCTACGCAAACAGCCTCGAACAGATAGGTCCACTAGCCAAAAGCGTAGCCGACTGCGCGCTGCTACTATCTATTATAGGCGGATATGATCCTAGAGACAGCACATCAGCAAATCTTCCTCTAGCTAACTATTTCTCCGCTCTCGAAGGTGATTTGAAAGGTTTGAAAGTTGGGTTGCCTAAAGAATTTTTTGGCGAAGGGATTGAAGAATCCGTTAAAAAGCATGTTTGGTCTGCTATCCATATCCTCGAGGATCTAGGGGTCACCTACGAAGAAATATCGTTACCGAGCCTAAAATATGCTTTAGCCACCTACTACATTATTGCCATGTCGGAAGCAAGTTCAAATCTGGCACGCTATGATGGAATACGATACGGCTACCGGGTCGAGCGCGACGACGCTGACTGGTCAAAAATTTACGCTAAGAACAGACGTATAGGCTTCGGCGCTGAGGTTAGAAGACGAATAATCCTTGGAACATATGCCCTATCAGCTGGCTATTATGAACAATATTATCTTAAGGCACTCAAAATTAGAACATTGATTCGAAGAGATTTCGAAAGCGCCCTCAAAAGATTTAATGCTTTAATAGGGCCGACAATGCCGCTGCCGCCGTTCAATATAGGCGAAAAAATTCAGGACCCACTAACCCTTTACATGTGCGATATATTAACGGTGCCAGCAAACTTAATAGGATATCCCGCAATATCAATACCATGCGGCTTCGAAAATAATCTGCCAATAGGGCTGCAAATCATAAGTAAACCATTTAACGAAAGCATGCTTCTAAAAATATCCTTTGCATTTGAGGGCAGTACCGGCTTCACCAAAAGAAAGCCACGTCTCTAGTTAATCTTAATTAATGGCAATATTCATTATTTTCATCGTCCAGATAAAATAATAAAGAAGGAGGCCTAAAAAGAAATTGAATCATAGAGAGAGGTTTCTTAGAACTTTTGAATTTAAGGATGTTGATAGAGTCCCAGACTATGAGTTCGGTTACTGGGATGAAACTATAGATAGATGGCATAGAGAGGGATTGCCGCTGGAAAAGAAAACTAATAGGGACATAGAATTATATTTGAGGCTTGAGGGATGGGATTGTATTGAAATGTTACCGATCAGAACCGGCTTATGGCCAGTGCTCCCGGAAAGAATAATAAAGGAGGAGGGTGACCGAGCCATAGTGGACGATGGGATGGGCGGCATATACATACGGACAACAACCTCCTCCTCTGTTCCACATTATATTCGCCATCCGCTAAAAAGTAGGGAAGATTGGGAGAGGCTGAAGCCTTTTTTTGATCCAGATACGCCGGGTCGCTTCCCGCTAAATTGGGAGGAGATAGCGAAGAGCTATAGAGAGCGGGATTATCCTCTCGGAATATTTGTTGGAAGCCTTTATGGCTGGTTAAGAAACTGGATGGGTGTTGAAAGGATATCAATAGCCTTTTATAGGGATCCAGACTGGATAGCGGAAATGATGGATACCCTTGTTAATTTATGGATTAAAATTATTCGTAGAGCATTAAAGTACGTTAAGGTGGACTTTGCAGCATGGTGGGAAGACATGTGCTACAATCGAGGGCCACTATTATCCGTTCGACTCTTTGAGGAGTTTATGGTTCCAAGATACAGAAAGGTCACCGATGTTTTAAAGGAATATGGGGTTCGCATCAACATCCTCGACTCTGATGGAGACATAAGTCTCCTTGTCCCCGGATGGTTGAAGGCTGGAATAAACTGTATGTTCCCGCTAGAAGCGCGGCATACAAATATTTATAGGCTTAGGGAAGAGTTCGGCAACAAGGTTTTATTAATGGGGGGAGTAAATAAGCTTGCGTTAATGGCTGGTGGAAAAGCTATAGAAAAAGAACTTGAGAGGCTTACACCGCTACTTAAGGAAGGCGGATATATACCAATGGTTGATCATAGAGTCCCACCCGAAGTTTCCTATCAAACTTACCTATCCTATCTTAAGAAGAAGCGTAAGTGGATTGGAAGAACAGACATCTAGATTCTTCCTGTGCTTTGGGGTGTTATCTAATTGAGAAGCAATAGTAGACCAATCATAGGGGTGACGATTGGTGACCCAGCTGGCGTAGGCCCCGAAATTTCAATAAAAGCTCTTTTGGAGCGCAAGCTCTTCGAAATATGCAAACCAGTCTTAATAGGGGACTTAACATTACTGAAAGCTATTAGCAAACGACTTGGGCTTCAAGTGGACTTTAATGTTCTAAATTCACCTACTGAAGCTGTAGGCGAAAAAGGCTTAATTGAATTAATAGATTTGAAGAACATTGACGTTAAAAACCTTGTAATCGGTAAGGCTTCAGCGGAGGCAGGTAGAGCCTCACTTCTTTATATTGAAAAAGCTGTGGAGTATGCTCTCAAAGGGGAAATCAACGCCATAAGCACCGCCCCAATAAATAAGAAGGCAATAAACATGGCTGGAAGCAAATATATTGGGCACACAGAGATGCTGGCAGCCCTCTGCGGGGTTAAAGAGCCTCTAACGATGTTCTGGGTTAGGGGAATGAGAATCTTTTTCCTTACTAGGCATATGCCGTTAATTGATGCCGTAAAATCTGTTAAGAAGGAGAGAATAATTGATATGACTCTAAAAATTGAGAAATTTTTACACCAGTTAGGGGTAGAAAAACCCAGAATAGCTATAGCGGCATTAAATCCACATGCAAGTGATGAAGGGTTAATGGGTAGAGAAGAGGCTGAGGAAATAATTCCGGCGGTGAAAGCCCTCCAAAGCATGGGATTAAACGTTATGGGGCCTGTTCCAGCCGACAGCGTCTTTCATCAAGCGTTAACGCATAAATACGATGCGGTTTTATCACTTTATCATGATCAGGGGCATATAGCCGCTAAAACCCTTGACTTTTACGGCACTGTTGCTGTAACGCTCGGTCTCCCGTTTATCAGAACCTCTGTTGATCATGGAACAGCCTATGATATAGCTTGGAAGGGTTTAGCGAATCCTAAAAGCCTAATAGAAGCAATAAGGTTAGCTGCAGAATTGTCAAAAGTCTACTCTTATAAGGGTTGATCAGGTAGATGCGCAAAGTTATATTTGATGCAAACTTCTTCTTTCTTCCACTCCAATTTAAAATAGATGTGTTTGATGAGATAGAGTCTCTAATCGGCCGTTTTGAGCCGATAGTGCTGTCAACAACTTTGGAGGAGCTCGAGAAGCTTTTAAAGATGAAATCGGGGAAGATTGGTAAGCAAGCTCTTTCAGCATTAGAATTAGCGAAAAAATGTAAAGTTATGGAGGTTGATCGAAAATCTGGTGAAAGCTATGATGACGTCATATTGCGGGTTGCCAAAAAATATAATTGTGTAGTTGCAACAAACGATGGTGAACTCAGAAAAAAACTTAGAAAGGCGGGCATACCGACTATTTTCCTTAGGCAGAGAGCCTACCTGCAAGTAGAAGGATATCTCCAGTAAATTCGATAAGCCATTAGGATTATTCTCGTCATTGTTTTCATACTTCTCTTATTTCGCACCTAACTCTCTTGATGATCTCCTCAGCTTTTGCCGGATCAACCTTTAATGTATAAAGCATCCTAGGCGTTCTCAGTTTCAGTTTCACAACATCTCTTAGTCTTTTTATTGCACAGTAGCGTGCTCTCTCAGATAATTCTATGAATTTCTCCACATCAAAGATCTCGGTTGGCATAACCATACACTTCCCTTTTTAACTTTACTAAGAAGTAGAATTTCGTCGGCGATAAATATTTTTTGTATTTTTTCAGTTGGTTCTAAGGTTCAAGAGGGTTCTAAGCTACCGGAGACATTATTCTAAGGGTTTTAGAACCTTAACGTCTAAGCCGTCTATTTTCAGCTCGTCTTTCACAGTTTCTCCAGACAATATTTCGTAGTATTCTTTCTCCAGAGCAACCCTTATCATCTTATTGCTGTGATTTAGTGCGAATACAACCCTTTTTGCCGAACCGGTCCTTTCAACAGCCTCAAGCCCTCTTGTTGGAGGCAATACGGGTTTAACCCCCTTTTCCTTAATAAGCCAATCTACAAGCGTAGAATAGAAGGTTGCGTCGGGGAAAACTCCAATGTATATGGCTAATCCCCCTCCGTAACTATTTATTGTCGCCGCTGGTTTACCAGCGTACATGCCCATTTTATATTGAGCGAGAACCTCAGCCTCTTTCGGCGAAAGTAGCTCAGCCCAGTTTCGCCCTCTACCAACTGTCCCGCAACCGAAAATGGATTTATTCATCTCCACAAAAACTTCTCCGCCTTCCGGTACACCAGTATACTCTTCAACATTCACACCAAACACATCTGATAAACCGCCGGGCAACGTTAAGTCAACTATAACATTATTCCAGTCTTTTGCGCCGGTTCTAGGGGTTGCAATTAATACGCCGCCATTACGGACATACATCCGTAATTTTTCCTCAATAAGCTTGTTCATCAGCATTAGAGAAGGAGCGAAAATTATTTTATAGTGGGATAAATCCTCTTTGACGGGGTCCACAAAATCCGCTGGCAGATTTCTAGAGTAGAGGATTCTATAGAAGCCTAAAGCTGGCTCCCAAGAACTTAAACCATAATAATTATTTCCAGCGCGTACGACTTCGAGGTCCCAAGCCCAAACATTATCATAAACTAGCGCAAAAGCTATCTCTGATTTAACGGTTGTTCCATCAATATGTGGCACAATCTTTTTAAGTTCCTCCGAAATTTCTTTAACCTCACGAAATCTTCTTCTTGGGACTCCGTCATGATCAAGTATGCCGTGCCAGTACTCTTCAGCGCCAAATCTACATGTTCTCCACCTGAAATACAGAATGCCGTCAGCGCCTCTAGCAACAGATTGCAGCGTCCATAGTCTTATTTCATTTGGCTGCGGGATAGGCGCCCTATCGATTTTAACCGCGCCGCTCTGGAGCTCCATGATCCAGTAAGGCTTCTTTTTTAAGCTCCGCATAACATCATGCGCCATCGCGCATCTAGCATAATCAACGCTTGAACCCCACTTTGGATAGTAATCGAAAGATATTATGTCTAATGGCTTTGCGAGCTGAAAATAATCTAGTTCTTTATATAAGCCCATAAAATTATGTGTTATCACATGATGAGGTGCGATCTTACGGATTAAATCAACTTGTATTTGCTGGTATTTAATCCAAGAATCATTCATGAATCTGTGCCAATCAAGACATAAAGTTGGATTTTGCATATGTAAGGGCGGTTTAGGCGGGAAAATTTCATCCCAATCTCCATACTCTTGACTCCAAAATATGAAGCCGCCTGAATTATTCAGCTTCTCCAAAGTCCCATATCTATTTTTTAGCCATTTTCTAAACGCTTTAACGCAATTATTACAGTAGCAGAAATCGATTCCGAATTCATTATCAATCTGCCAGCCTATAACATTAGGATTATCCTTATAGTGGAGGGCCATAGCTCTAACTATCTTCTTTGTATACGCAATATAATTCGGATTATTCGGACAATAACTTCGCCTAGTTCCTTCAGGGCTTCTTCTGCCATCTGGATCCACACGCAGAACATCTGGATGTTTTTTAATGATCCACGGTGGAGGCGATGCGGTTGGGGTTCCAATAATCGCTCTTACACCTTTCTTAGCGAGCAAATTTATGATTTCATCTAACCACTCAAAATTGTATTCGCCCTCCCTTGGTTCAATTTTGCTCCATGAAAACTCAGCAAGTCTCACCGCATTAAAGCCTAATTCACTCATTAACTCTACGTCTTTAACCCATCTGCTTTTAGGCCAATGCTCCGGATAATAATCTGCGCCAAAAACAAACCCTATTTTTCTCTCTGACATGCGAATCCGCCTTCCACTAAATAATCCTTCTTACTAATCTTTGCTGTACTGCTAGAGTATTTTAATTTTAAGGAACATAGGGTTTTAAACCTAATTTAAAAAGCTCGTTTGGATTATTATAGAGCCAATCTGCGGCTATATTGACAGCTTCGCTCTCTGAAATCCAGTTTTTCAGAACAAGATTTGATAGAGCACGTGCAATGTTTTCTCTGGCTAAGGATAGATGCGCTGGAATTAATTCAGGAGCACTATAATCTCCTCCGAATCCATTAATTTTCTTATGGGGAACTGTAACTATGGATCTTTCCAGTAGTTCTACACTATAGATTGGATCAATTATGTGCACCCAGCAAAGGTTCAAATATGCATTGGGATAATTCTTCGCTAAGAAAAGAATGTCTCCCATATATGGCCAGTTGCCGTGGAAAAGATCGAACATAACTTCTTGGTGAACCTCTAAGACTTGAGTGAAATGTGAGGCATTAGCTTTATCCACGCGGTTCCTTATGCCGGCCATATGACCGGTATGGATTTGAACTGGAAGATTTAGTTCTTTAGCATATCGCATGTACTCATGGAATAGAAAGTCATCAAGCGGTTTTGCTTCCGGCCAGCCTAAACTATTATTAGGGTCTGTAAGACACTTATTAAATAAGCGTTCAGCTTCTTCTCTTGTTGGAAGTGGGAAATCAATGCTCCTTTGGTATGCACTTTGATCTTTTATGCCTATTGCACCCCGCTCTTTTAGACGTTTAAAAATTTCTTTAACAACGTTTAAAAACTCGTCTAGAGAGGTTACTGTTCTATCGATAATTCCCGCAATTTCCTGTATATTTTGAAAAGATCTTACGGAGGCATGAAAAATTGGAAGAGGAATAAGGAGTTTAAAACAATCCGGTAGATTTATTTCACCTTTAAGAAAACGTTTTAATTCTTCGATTCCAAATATATTCACCAAAACAAACTTAATATTTAGAGACTCAAGAAACTTAAGATATTTCTCGGCAGTAAGCTTGTTTATCTTTTTCCCAAACCGTTTAAGTCCTTCTAGTGTCATGTCTTCTTCACCATGGGCACGCATTATATACGTTATTTCCCTAGCATAGGCAGTATGTCTTGCCCTAAGCCAATATCGTTTAAAAATAGGCCATTTTTTCTCAGTGGATACTCCATCATCCTGAAGCATCTGAAGCTCTCTTTGAGAGAGTCCAGCAGACAGTAAATCGCTTGGGAAATATCCCCTCAGCAAAAAGGCAATAGGTTCTTTTGGGTTTTCATATAAAGCTGGAACCGGTATATGCTCATGCGTATCAATTACAGGTATCTCCTCAATTGATTTGAGAATCTCCTTATACACTTTATTAAAATTTCTTTTCATCAGGATCATCATCCTCTTTTAGGATTTTAAGTTAACTTTTTTCTGCTAATAAGAGTATCGCAAAAGCATCTCTGAGCGAGTAAAAAGATCAGGGATAAATGCTTTATTTCTGCTGGAAAGAAACCTATTTTGACTTAAAATTCAATATTGCCTTAACTATTTCTCTGTATATTTGCATGTCTGAAACATTTACAATTGGTATTTGCATGCCTTTTTCAACCTCTAATATTTTCTTGTATTTTGGGAGTTTTGCATAGCATAAATGGCTTATGTAAAATTCACCCCTCTCAATCTCATATTCCAGAGATTTCTCATAAACTTCTAAGCATAAAATGTAGCCTTCAACCCAGAAAAGGCGGCTGACGCCGAAGGTTGCAGCGCAGAAACCAATATCCTCTAGTTTTCGTTCGTCTAAACCTAAAATGATAATTTTTTCAGTAGGTTTAATTTCAACTTCCAAGTAAAACCCCGGCTTTTATAATAGAAGCCTCTATATCTTTTCAGCTTTTCTTATGCGGTTTGAGAATCGTGCAAACATTTTTAGATGCTCTATACCTGCTTCGGTTGTTCTATAAATGGGGTCACCGTTAGAATCCCTGAATTCGGCAATCAAACCGTCTTTCAGAAGCATGCGGAAATACTTGCAAAAGCTATAATAATTAACGTTAGCCATGTGCATTATGCGAGTTTTCTTAGCGCCATTCATAGCTGCTTCGAGAATATCCGCAATAATATCGTATTTACTTCTATAAGAGCGCCCCATAAACAAAATATATACATATTATGTATATTTAAAAATTTACGAAAAAACCTAATTTAGAATCGAACTTTATTTCATACGCTTAATAGATGTGAAAGCTTTAAAAACTTAAAATCAACCTAAGTAAGTTTTTAGGGTCGCCCTAATCGCGCCAACTATGTTATCTACCAAAAGTGTTGGACGGGAAAATCTCCTTTTAACACTCTCTATTCTTTCACCCAAAATCTCTATTTTTTCCAAATTTATTTCTCCCATTTTCATTTTATAGGCTCTCCAGAGGAGTTCAACCGAGTACGGGTTTATATCCATGATTCCGCAGCAAACCGCGTCAACGGTAACGGGGTTGAAGCCTGAAACTATCAGGCCTAAATCGACTGGTTTCCCCCAGACTGGACCAAGTCCCTCCATGCCAATTATCCCGTCAACAATTATGAGGTCTTGGCGGATAATCCTGTTCAAGTAAAGCAGTATATCTAGCAGTTTTTTATGGAAAACCATTTTCTTCCTGTTGCCCAATATCCCGAACATATTTTTCATGGCTATTGAGATAACGGTGTTTGCAACATTACATGTTTTGATTTTAGGCATATTAATGAAGTATTCCGCTTTAAGTATGGTTTTTGGGATTCTAATTTTGAAGCCGGCGACCTCATGCTCCTCAAATTCATCTCGACTCAAATTCAGAAAATCTACTTCGCTCTCTTCTATAACGTCCATTATCCCGCTTCTTTTTAATCTCTTCTCAGCAGTTCCAGAGTTATTGTCGGATTCTACTACGAGAATCTTATCAGTGCGCTCCTTAACAATCTTTAAAACAGCCCTTAAAAGCCTAGGGTCAGTTATAATCATTCCGTCAGTGTTCTTCCAGAAGCAAACATTCGGCTTAACTACGACGCTTGCACCCTTAGGAATGTTTAAGCCCCCAAGAAGCCTTATGGATTCACGAACTGACTTTTCGATGTAATTATTGTCCACTTGAATAATAGATACAAGATTTTCTTTGCGAGATTTTAGAATGAAACCGCCTTCATCAATAAATTTCATGATGTTCTCTAGTGCTCTGCCAAGTTCAAGTCCCTTCTCAACGCTAATTCTCGGTTCAACAAGCCCCCTAACTAAATCAATAAAATGCAGATGTTCGCGCCTGTATGAGGGATGCCTTCCCAATAGAACATTAAAGTACTGTGTAAGGCGATGTCCCATGTGAATAACCTTTTTTCTCCCCTCCTTGATTAAGGTTAGATTGAAGGGTGCTCTGAGGAGATCCATTGACAGCTTACCTAAATCTCCCTCAACTTCAAATTTGAAGGTTGGAATAGAATTAGACCACGCTGCCGAGAGAAGGCCTTTAACACCATTCTTGAATTCAACTTCAACATCCACATCTTCAACTAATGTGCGTCCTCTAGTATGAGGTCTAATAGACTTAACTTTCACTATTGACCCACATAGATCTTGAGCCAAATATATCACATGCGGTAGCTGATCTTCGATAACTCCGCCTTTAGCCTGAATTCGGAAGTTAGTAACCGCCTTATAGAAGGAAAGATTTGAGACCGCCCGTCCATAAACCCTCTCTATCTCACCTATAAAGCCATCCTTGATATACTCCACTGCTTTTTCAAAACAGGGCGTAAAAATGAAGTTATGAGCTGGCATCAAAATCAAAGACTCTCTATTTCGTTTCAGTGTTTCCTCAATAACTTTAATATCTCCAGTGCATGTGGCGATAGGTTTCTCACAGAAAATATGTTTCCCGTTTTTTAGTGCGTCTGCAATCATACGGGCATGAAGCTTGGGGGGAGTTAAAATCCATACTGCGTCAACATCAGCATCCTTTAATAACTGGCAATAATCAGTATATACGGAAGCATCTTTTAAATCAAATTTTTCCATTATCCACTCCATACGCCTCTCATTAACATCAGCTAAAGCCCTAATCTCAACGCTTGAGATTCCCCTAACGGCTGGTAAGTGACAGCGCTCAAGAACAGCGCCGCAACCAATCACGCCAACCTTAATGCTGTTCAAATCTGATGCTCCATCCAGTACGTTAAGCATTACACTATAAGAAACAACCAAAAATTTAAGGTTGACTGAAACATTAGGGCTTTAAATCCAAAATGATGGTGGGCCGGGCCGGACTTGAACCGGCGACCCTGCAGACACCTCTTCTTATTAGGGTTTTCTGCGCCTCCTGGATTTTACTCCGTCAGGCAGACGTCCTAACCAAGCTAGACGACCGGCCCACCCGCTCCAGAGGGGACTCAACCATTATTTTTTGCGCATACTATTGTTATAAAGTTTATGTCTAGCGTTGGCGGCTGGGAAAAACTAAATTAACCTATAATCCCTCTTTGTTTTGATTATGTAAAATCTTGGAGCTAGGGGCATTGTTGAATATAGTTGAGTCTGCCTAATTCCTAATGCTATTTCTATAAATTCAGGTATCACCTTGTAAACTAGCTCTGTTGAAGGCGTCCCCCAAGTTATTCCGGGGCAGAAGGAATCCACATACACATAGAATCTTTGGCCTCCATACTCAAAAGCAGCGTCCCTCGGATTACCATACTTCGGTTTGCTGAGAACCTTGAAAGGCCATAGCTTGCATGCAAGCGGTTTGTTCTCTTGTAATCCGCATAGCCATCTTCCATCAGGAGCCCTATAGAGGAAAATGCATGAACCGTCAGGTCTTTTTCCCATAAAGAACTTATTTAGTCCAGTCCTCGTGACGCCGACGCCGTAAGTCTTAGTTATCTTCAGCCACTCCTTGAATGTTAGAACTACCTCAAATTCTTTGCAGCATAATCCGCAGCCATTACAGCGCCATGAATTGATGTGGCTCCAAGGAACGAAGCCCACGTGTAATCCCCTTTTTAAGCTTTTTAGTATTTCGAGAAATTTTTGAACGATATCTGCCTAATAAAGTTTAATTTTTAAATTTTAAATAAGCCCAATGAAAATGCAAATACTTCTAAGAGATTATAGTTTCATTTTCGGAATCATCCTTATACTACATTGGATGTGTTAGGTTTCGCCGTCTCTTTTTATCTCTTGTATAAATAAAGCGTATGTGTTGGAAAGCCTAGGAAGGAGTTTTCGCAGAACCGTTCAACTTTAACAGGTTTCCACCCTATTATTTCATAGTCATGGGATACGACTCTTGCGCCTTTTTTAAGTTCAGCTTCCAGCTTCGGTTTAACTTTCTCGTTTGCGCTTGTTGTAAGGTATAAATAAACAACATCCGCCATACTTATGTTAACGTTAAATATGTCGTCATGAATTATTTTAACTCTGTCCTGTAAGCCTAATTCCATCACTTTTCTCATGGCCTGCTTAACCAAATCCTCCCTCAATTCTACACCAATCGCTCTTGCACCAAATTCTCTAGCGGCTATTATCACAGGCCTACCGTCTCCAGCTCCCAAATCAACAAATATTTCTCCAGGCTTTAATTCAGCCATCGTTAAAAGTCTTCTTATGACCGACTCAGGGGAGGCTACAAATGGTGATATGAACAATTCAATTCACCTCTTTATTCACCTTTTCAGTTTTAATTGTCAAGGAATTATTTTTATCTTACGCTTTTCCACTCACCAAAATCTTCTCTTTAATGCCTCACGTTCAGCCTCAATTATTAACTCAAAAAATTTGTTTGTGAGTCTGCTTTCCTTAGAGAGTATTTTCCTAACATCGCTCAATCTAAGTTTCTTGCCTGAAAGGGCTATAGCTGCAACCTTACCATACTTCGATATTAAGTTCGCTGTTTCAGTAGCCTCCTTCTTAAGTCGCTCTTCACCCTTAGTTAATTTTTCCCCTCTTTTCTCCACAAGCGAGTACGCTTTATCTTCCTCGATTTTAAGTAAGCCAAGCTTCGATGAACCGCATCTTGGGCATACAGGTCTGTCAGGTAGATCCTTTATTGCCAGCATCTCCATATATCCCCAGCATTCCGTGCATACAAAAGTTCTTGTTTCATTCAGGAGTCTAACCTTCGCAGATTCTATGAGAATTCGACGCATTTTTTCAGGCGGTATGAGATCCGTCTTCATACTTACGCGTTCTATTCCAACGCGGGCTATCGGGGTTGCTTCGCCATCCGTTTCAACCTCAATTATCTCTATTTCACCATTCCTCATCATCTTAAGTACGTTAATCAAATTCTTGAGATCCAGATCCTTTGTAAAAACTTCTTTAAGCGCCTCTTCATAGATCACCGTATCCTCAAAACTTTTAATTAGGTTTCTTAAACTTACACTTTCGAAGTCAACCCACTTTTGTATTGCTCCGAATCGTCTAGCAACATGTATCATCCGTCTCTTAAATATGCCGGTTTTAACAACCGCCCTAGTGAGTTCTTCCCTAATAAAGTCCTCTGCTGCATCCCTGAGTTCTAAAAGCACCTTTATTATTGTCTCCGCCCTTATTTCACCCATGGTCTGTATAAATATCCTATAGGGGTCATGCTGAACAATTACGGAGTATCCAGTCAATTCAGATAATATATGACCTAAAATTTGGGCCAGAGCCCTATTGGTCAGTGAACCAAAATTGCATTGCAATATGATGAAGTCTTCCCATTCTTCGATAGTTATACGCTTATCAGTTGGAGGTAAATATCCCCTTTCAATATGCTCAACGGTTTCAGCTATTGCATCTAAGATTGTTTTCTCGTCAGCCGGGTACCTTTCAGAAAGCTCCTTGGCTATGTCTTCAGGCCTTAAGCCTGCCTTCATTTTTTCTTCAACGAAAGCCCTTATTGCACCAACCTCTTGAGCAACCTCGAAGGGTACAGGTATTTCTTCGCCGACCCAGCTTGGAATGGCACCTGTTGGATCATCAACGGGCTTCACGTAGATTTTGTCGGCGTCCATATTCACTATTTTCCATGGGCTTCCACGTATTATGAATTTGATTCCAGGTTTACCATATTCAGCTACGAAAGCTTCATCTAAAAGGCCGACAGCCGTATCTGTATCTTTATCGATGACCAAATAGTGCTTCTCATCCGGTATCATCGATAAGTTCTCGAAGAAGTATTCATAGAGAGCTTTTGATCTCCTAGGTTTGAGAACAATTTTGTCTTCGAATGAAGCCCAAGCCAACCTGGGGAATCGGCTGTGCATATATTCCAAAACACGTTCTATGTCTTCTATCGTTAGGTTTCTGTATGGATATGCTCTCCTGCATATCTCATATATCTCATCAAACTGTAGACGTTTCCTCTTCATGAGGAGAGCCGCTATCTGATGCGCTAGAACATCGAAGGGTTTCTCCGGTATGTCTACTGGCTCAAGCTCCTCATTGTAGGCTTTCCTGCCTATAACCATCGCCTCTAAAGTGTCGTCCGAATCCATCGTTATAATTACGCCCTTAGCCATACGTCCGATTCTATGACCGCTCCTACCGACGCGCTGTATTAGCCGCGTAACCTGCCTTGGACTCATATACTGGATTACGAGGTCTATTCTCCCAACGTCTATGCCGAGCTCTAAGCTACTGGTGCAAACTAAGCCTCGTAGCTCACCTCTTTTCAATCCCCTTTCAGCTGCGATTCTAGACGGCTTAGCTAGTGAGCCGTGATGGATCGACACCGGGAAATTTACATCCCATATTTTAAATCTGCTTGCCAAAACTTCGGAGATTGTCCGCGTGTTAGTGAATAAGAGAACCGAATTATGTTCCTCAATAAGCTGGCGCATTATGCGGAGTCGAGCTGCAACTTCAGGATGAGTAAACAACATTGAGGCTAACTCATAATCCTGTGTTTCAGGTTTAGGATAAAGTATCTGCAACCTCATCGTTCTGGCAACAGGCACCCTCACCACTTCAATAGGCCTATTATTTCCAACAAGGAATTGAGCGACTTTTTCGGGGGTTCCAATGGTCGCTGAAAGCCCGATTATTTGGAAATCCCTGCCAACTAGCGTTCTTAATCTTTCAAGTGCAAGCGCTAGCTGGCTTCCACGCTTGCTATCAGCCAGCTCATGAACTTCATCAACCACAACCCATCTTATCGATTGAAGGTGGCGGCGCATAATCCAGCCTGATAATATAGACTGGAGCGTTTCGGGGGTTGTTATAAGCATGTCAGGCGGGCTTCTCGCCTGTCTTGTCCGCTCCCTAGTGTCCGTGTCTCCGTGTCTGACAGCTAGCTTAATGTCTAGATTATTACACCACCACTCCAATCGCTCAAGCATGTCCCGATTTAGCGCTCTTAAAGGCGTGACGTACAGAACCTTTATTCCCGGTTCTCTTCTAGGCATTTGAATCAGCATATTTAAGATTGGGAGAACTGCGGCCTCTGTTTTGCCGCTAGCGGTCGGCGATATTAGAAGAACATTTTTTCCCTCAAGAATTTTAGGTATAACCTTTGCTTGGGGTTCAGTTGGGGACTTGAATCCCTTCTCCGCAATAAGTTTGCGTATGGGGCGAACTAACAAATTGAATGTGTTATTTTCTTCTGTCGGCTGTATTTCCTGCATTTCCTCCGCCATTAGATCTATCATCGGCCTTTTCAACCAAACTTAAATCTCAGAGAATAAAGGGTTATCGAAAGTAAAAGTGTTTTGTTCGAGACCTTTATGAGCATATTAATGAGTATATCAAGTTAATTGCAAATATGATAAGGTAAATCGAGAAAGCCACTAGAAAAGCTGAGCTTATGAAAAGTATTGCCTGAACCGCCTTTCTCTTTAAGACTCTTCTGCCTTTATGAATCGAGTAACTCACAAAACTGAACCATGAAAGATCAGCTGCTACATGTCCAATCAAAAACGACGCGAATCCCATCGCCCCCGCGATTGAAATAGAGCTCATTATCATCGGGATCCCCATCGTTAACCACCATAAGAAGATGTGGGGGTTTGAGCAGCTACTCAAAAAACCAGACGCAACGAGATTTTGGGAGATCCTTTTGCTTTCATTTGGTTTAGAAAACGAGTTCTCGTCAATTTTTAAGTGTAACGCAATTTTCGCCAACCGTATACCCATAAACATTAACAGGGCGCCGCCAACGCAGCTCACTCCAATTTTAGCGTATTCGGTCTCTAGAAGAGGCCCTAATCCCAGGAAAACCATGAGTATTATGAACCATTCTATGAGAAAGTGTCCAAGCGCGATGAGGGGACCAGCTATCTTACCGCTTCTCAAAGACTCTGAAACCACGAGAGCAAAAACAGGTCCCGGAACAACGGCTCCTGAAAGTGCTGCCAAGAAGGATAGCGATGCGATTCCTAGTAGGTCGAACATCAGCTCTCCCTTTTCACTCTCCGAATTTACCTTGCTTTCAGTATACTGAAACCTTTAAGACACCTTTTATTTTTAGGAATTTCGGTATAAGCTCGCCGGGTATTTTCGTCTCTGCTATAAGGGTCAATTTCGGTTCTGGTGTAAGTTCGGGGTCGTCAACTATTGCCTGCCGTATGCTTATGTTCTTTTGAGCTATTAGAGACGCTGCTGCCGCTAATATGCCAGGTATTCTAGCATCTACCGGAGTTATTTCAACTACACCGAAATTCAAGTATTTAGCTACTTCACGTAATGAGGGGCCAGCCGGACTTATGCCGCTAAATATCATTTTCAGTTCAGGGTTGCCTTCAATCATTTTTATTGTTTGAGTAACGGTTCTTCTGTCAACTCCTGCCGCGCGGCTTACTCTAACAACTGGTATAGCTATGTTTCCACAGAAAATTTTTCCATTTTTCACGCTTAAACCATTCTTGATTAATATTTTTGCAACCTTAAGCCTCTCGGGGTAATCCTCTAAACATTTTGCTATTTTATCCCACATTATTAACCGCTCATATAAGATGTATGTTTCCAGCTAATTATTTATGCACTAGTACGCTTTTAATCTTTCTTAGCTGTAAACTAAATAAGCGCCTTTTTAGCGTTTTAAAATAGAAAAGAAAAAGATGATTTAATTTTTGTTTCGTTGTTTTTCAGAAGGGGATCCATTCTGCCTCCGCCTTAAACATTTCATCAACCATCTTTTCAATCTCTCTGGGCGTTAGGATGGCTGATGTTAATGGATCAAACATTACAGCCTGTAAAGCTGCAGTTCTATCCTTCTCCAGAGCTGCCCTAACCGCTAATTCCTGAACGTTAATATTCGTTCTGTTTAGGGCTGCACATTGAGGCGGCAAGTCACCTATATAACATGGATGTATTCCTCCCTCATCAACAAAGCATGGAACCTCAACGCAGCAGCCATGTGGAAGATTCGTTATTAACCACCTGTTTTCAACGTTACCATTTATGCGGCATGGTTTACCGGTCTCCATGGAATATATTATATCTATGCCGTACTCATGGGATCTACTTAATTGGATTGGTTCTTCACCGTTTATCTGCCTCTCTATACGCTCAAAATGAGGTTTCCAGGCTTTCTTACATATTTCTAGATAGAACCATCTCGGCTCACAATATTTTTTCAGTCTTTCCTCGGTTGTTCTAAAGTAGGGGACATACTCACTTAGGTGATGGCTTGACTCAGTTATAAAGTAGCCAAGATACTTCATCATTTCAAAACGAACTTTATCTCTCTCGTAAATCTCCTTCTTTTTCATAGCCTTCCAAAGAAGAGGGTAAGCATCTCTACCCTTATACTTAAACTCTAGGAAGAAGGCTTGATGATTTATTCCAGCAACCCAATAGTAGACTTCTTCGTATGGAACATTAATGTAGTTTGCAAGCTGCATAGCTGTTCCCTGAACACTATGACAAAGCCCAACATTCCGGATTTTGGTCGCCTTATTCATAGCCCAGCAATTAATCGCCATGGGATTAGCATAATTAATTAATAGAGCATCAGGACAAAGCTCCTCCATATCATAGCATATGTCTAAAAGAACTGGTATTGTCCTGAGACCGCGGAAGACTCCCCCAGGCCCTATTGTGTCGCCAACCTCTTGGTTTACGCCATACTTTAGTGGAATATTTATGTCAAGCTCGAAGGCTTCTAATCCTCCAACCTGAATCATAATTATCACGTAGTCAGCGTCCTTCAATGCTTCCCTACGGTTCAAGGTGGCTTCAACCTTCATGTCGCGCGCATATTTTGAGGTTAGTACGCGTGCAAACTTACTTATCATCTTAAGTCGTTCAGCATCGATATCCATTAAAGATATCGTAGAATCTCTAAGCTCCGGGTGATAAACTATGTCTGTTAGTAGGCGGCTGGCGAAAACAACGCTTCCAGCGCCGATAAAGACTATTTTAGCCATTCAAAACACCAAAATTAGGGTAGTGAAAAAGACATATATTAGAATTTTAATGCTATTTCCACAAGGATGCATTTTAACCCCTCATATCCTATTCTATATGTTCGCATGTAACCTCACAGTTCAGTTTACATGTGGTTTCAGCCACCTAACCATTTTCCCCATTTCTCTATCATAATAATACAGGGATAAGAAAGGAGAGCTTTACGGTTTAAAGGCCTCCCGGGACATATGAAATCCCCGTACGTTATGTTTTCTAGAATTAAGAGAAAAAGTCCACAGAGGTGGCATTAGCCTAAAAAGCTAGCTAAACAAAGCTTTTAAATATGCAAGTGTATTCTTCTCTTTCAAGAATCACTGGAGGGACAGCTTTGCCCAAAAAGGAGAAAGGCCGCTCACATTCAACTAGACCCGTTACAAAAAGACCTCCAAGCTGGTGTAAGTATACGCCCGATGAGGTTATAGCCCTAGTTGTTAAGCTTGCTAGAGAGGGGAATCCCCCCAGCAAGATAGGTGTAATCTTGCGCGATCAGTATGGCATCCCCCTCGTTAAGCCCATAGTCGGCAAGGGCGTCGTTGAAATATTAAAGGAGAATGGTCTAGCGCCTAAAATACCTGAGGATCTAGAGAATCTCCTTAGGAAGGCTGCTCGCATAGCAGCGCACCTAGAAAAGAATAGGAAAGACAAGCATAACAAGAGGGCGCTTCAGCTGGTTGAATCCAAAATCCACAGGCTGTCAGAGTATTATAAAGAGAAGGGTGTGTTGCCGCCAAACTGGAAATATAAGGCCGCTATTGCCTCCATAGCCTAAAATGGGATTTTTCATGGCTGATGAAAGCCGATTAGACGGCTTCTTTAATGAAGCTAAGAGAGCAGCTGAATTTCTCCTTGAAAATATAGGTAAAGGAAAAAATATTTTGGTAATCTCCCACATGGACGCTGATGGGATATCAGCCGCAGGAATAATGGGTAGAGCGCTCTTTAATGCTGAGGCGAAATTCTGCATTAGAATAGAGCGTTGGATGGATGAGAAAGTTTTAGATGAAGCATGCTTGCATGGTGAGGATACCTTATTGGTCTTCACGGACATGGGAAGCGGATACCTAGATATTTTAGGCGCTAAGGTGGGAAACAGACCTATAGTCATACTTGATCATCACCAACCCATCGGAACCCCCAACGAATCTTTCCTGCAAGTTAATCCACATCTCTTCGGAATAGATGGATCAAGGGAAATAAGCTCCGCTGGAATAGCATATCTTGTAGCCAAATTTCTAGATAAAAAGAACATTAATCTCGCATACTTGGCGGTCGTTGGAGCCCTAGGTGATCTTCAAGACAAATTTGATGAGAGAGGACTCGGCGGCGTTAATGATCTAATTGTTAAGGATGCCGTTGAATCCGGTTTCCTAAAAGTTGAGACCGACCTTCTGTTTTTTGGCAGAGAAACACGGCCAATACATAAGGCTTTAGCCTATACTGCTAACCCCTACATACCGGGAATAAGCGGTGAGGAAGATAAGAGCCTAGCTTTTCTAAGCGAACTTAACATTGAGCTTAAAAGAAATGATAGGTGGCGTGCTCTAAGAGACTTATCGCAAGATGAGAAGCGTAGATTATTCTCAGCTCTGCATGACTATCTAGTTTCCAGAGGTTTCAGAAGCGAGGTTGCTATGCGCCTCCTCGGCAAAGTATATGTCCTCGTTAAGGAGGAGCCTTGGACCCCGCTTAGAGACGCTAGGGAATTCGCTCTTCTCTTGAATGCAACTGGCAGAATGGAGGTTCCGGGCTTAGGCGTAGCCATATGTATGGGAGACCGAGGTAAAGCGTATGAGGAAGCGCTTAAAACTCTAGATGAATATAGGCAAACAATAACGAAGTATCTTAGATGGCTAGATGAGCACTCCGATCGTATTGAAGAATGGGAGAGCATATATATTTTGCATGGCGAAAAGGATATTGACGAGCGAGCGATAAGCACAATCTCAACAATATTATCAACTAACCTGCCCAAACCCGATAAACCCTTAATAGCCTACTCGTTTATACCGAGAGAAAAAATACTTAAGATATCTGCGCGGACTACGGACTTGTTGGCTAGGAAGGGTTTAAATCTCGGCGAAATAATACGTGTAGCCGCCGAGAAATGTTCGGGTGTTGGAGGTGGACATGACATTGCAGCTGGCGCCCAGATACCTTACGAGCGAAAGATGGAGTTTTTAAGGAATGTTAATCTCCTCGTAAGGGAGCAGATTGAGAGGCTGAAGAAAAGTGGAGGCGGAGGCTAAAATAATCCTAACGTATGATGATACAAAAGAAGCTAAAGCCGTATCTCAAGCTGTGTCGCCGGATAATGTTGGTGCTCCAAAAGAACTGTTTATAAAAACGGAGGTTGCGGAGAATAGGGTTGTCACAACAATAAGGTATGAAGGGGAGAGAGTTGAAACTTTTCTATCAACAATAGATGATCTTTTAAGTTGCGCATCGACTGCTGAGAAAACGATTTTAGTATTAAAGAAGAAACATTAAATTTATGGGTTGAATGCAAAAGGTTTTTTAGTTTCATTTATTTACTTCTCAAGGGAGGAATAAGTTTAATTAATGCTAAGTAAGAGAGGTGATGAGCAGATTGTCAGTGTTTGCTGTTCCTGGAGCATATGATAGGGCCATCACGGTTTTCTCTCCAGATGGCCGTCTCTTTCAAGTTGAATATGCGTTAGAAACAGTTTATAGGGGTTCAACGATTGTTGGTATAATGTGCCCTGAAGGCGTTGTTATAGGGGCTGAAGAGAAGGTTGAATCTAGGCTTCAAAATCCAAATTTCAGTCAGAAAATATATGAAGTTGATGAACATATTGGAGCCGCTGTTGTCGGCTTAAGCTCCGACGCTCGCGTATTAATTGATGAGGCTAGAGTTTATGCCCAAAGTAGCAGGCTCATGTACGATGAGCCGGTTGATGTAGAGATGGTTGCAAAGAGAATCGGCGACATAAAGCAGTTGTATACTCAGCATGGCGGTGTTAGACCCTTTGGTGTTTCAATAATTTTTGCTGGCGTTGATAAGGGAGGAAGCCAGCTATTCACAACTGATCCAAGCGGAACCTATAGAGCCTATAAAGCTGTTGCCATAGGGGTCGGACGCGAAGCAGCCGAGAACATATTGAAGGAGGAGTACCGTGATGACTTAACCCTTGAGGAAGCTATAAAGCTTGGCGTCAAGTGCCTACTGAAGTCCATACAGGCTAGGGGCGAACAGCCTAGAATTAAAATAGCCATAGTGCCGGCTTCAACGAAGAGGTTTAGGGTGCTATCCGACGAGGAAGTTGAGAAATACGTAAAGGAAGTTCAGGGTAGCTGAAAACTATGAGCAAGAACTATACTATTGCCCGCATAAATATTGGTGGAGAAAACTTTGAGATCTTGGTTAAACCGGATCCAGCGTTTTCTTTTCGCAGCGGGAAATCAGTGCCACTATCGGAAGTTTTGGTTACAGATGTAATATTTACTGACGCCAATAAGGGTTTAAGGGCTCCTGAAAAGAAGATTAAAGAGGCTTTTGGAACATCTGATCCGCTGGAAGTCGCAAAAATAATACTCAAAAGAGGGGTTCTGCATTTAACCGCCCAGCAGAGAAAGAGGATGATTGAGGAGAAACGCAGGCAGATAATTGATTTCATATCACGTAACGCTGTGGACCCTAGAACTAAGCTCCCGCATCCTCCCACGCGCATAGAGCAAGCCCTTGAGCAAGTTCATTTCTCCATTGATCCATTCAAGAGCGTTGAGGAGCAAGCTAACGAAGCTATCAAAGCTCTGCGTGCAATCCTCCCCCTGAGTGTTGAGAGAATATCCGTGGCTGTTCGAATACCGCCGGAGCATTCAGGTAAATCCTATGGGGTTCTTAAGTCCTTTGGAACAATAAAGAATGAGGTCTGGTTGAGTGATGGTTCCCTTTCAGCTGTTTTAGAAATGCCCGCTGGACTCTACGGTTCCTTCCTAGAGAAGATGGGTAAGGTAACCCGAGGAAATTTTGAGGCTAAAATTTTAAAGTAAATTGCTAATTGAGAGGTGGTTGATAAATCATGTTTTATTTCGAAAACAGGCAGATCGTAACCCCGGGAGATCTCTTAGCCGAAGGAAATTATGTTGCCGGAAACAACACGTATAAAGAAGGATTTAAGATCTACGCTAGTAGGCTTGGGCTAGTTGAGTATGAAGGTAGAAACGTTCAAGTTGTAGCATTAAATTCCGTATATATCCCATCCGTAGGAGATCAAGTCATAGGTAAAATAGAAGACATAAACATTAATGCTTGGGTCGTTAACATAAACTCGCCCTACAAGGCAATTCTTAGGGCTAATGAAGCTCTGAATAAACCTTTCAGACAGCAGAAAGATGACTTAACAAGATTCCTAGACGTCGGCGACCTAATCTTAGCGAAGGTTATAGCGTTCGATCGAACAATCGATCCGATCCTTACCATCCGTGAACCGGGACTTGGAAAGATAACGCAGGGGCAAATAGTTAAGGTTTCCCCCGCTAAGATTCCGCGGATAATCGGTCGAAAAGCCTCGATGATAAATATGCTTAAAAGGGAGACCGAATGCAAAATAACTGTTGGACAGAATGGCATAATATTAATCTCTGGTCCAAGCCCAGATAATGAGAGGCTAGCAATTCTAGCAATTGAGAAGATAGCGCAGGAAGCGCATACATCTGGATTAACGGATCGGATAGCTGAGATGATAAGAAGAGAGAAGAAAGGTGTAAGCCAATGAATGAAAAAGTTAAGTTGATTGATGAAAACGGATTGAGAACTGATGGGCGGAAACCGAACGAACTTAGGCCAATAAAAATGGAAGTCGGCGTTCTAAGCAATGCTGATGGATCAGCATACATTGAGCAGGGAAGAAGCAAAATACTTGCAGCCGTCTACGGCCCCAGAGAAGTTCATCCTAGACACCTAGCTCTTCCAGATAGAGCTCTCCTCAGATGCAGATATCATATGGCCCCATTTTCGGTTGAGGAACGCAAGTCTCCAGCTCCATCAAGACGCGAAATAGAGCTCTCGAAAGTCATAAGGCAGGCTCTTGAGCCGGCAATATTCCTCGAAAAATTCCCGAGAACATCTATTGATGTTTTCATCGAGGTTCTTCAGGCTGATGGCGGGACAAGATGCGCTGGCACAACCGCCGCTGCCTTAGCCTTAGCTGACGCCGGGATACCCATGAGGGATCTTGTTGTCGCATGCGCTGCCGGTAAAGTTGATGGAGTTTTAGTTTTGGATTTAAATGATATAGAAGATAAGGAGGGTGAAGCTGACTTACCAGTCGCTTACATGCCTAATCTGGGAGTTGTGTCTCTTCTTCAGATGGATGGATTACTAACGGTTGATGAGTTTAAGCAAGCGTTAGAGCTGGCGATTGAAGGATGCAAACAGATATATAAAATGCAGAAGGAGGCTTTAAAGGCTAAGTATTTGGCAATAAGAGAGGAGGTTGAATCATGTCTTCAATAATGGTTTCACGTATAAGGCAAAGGCAAATAGCTCAGATGATAGCCAACGGTAAAAGGCTTGACGGCAGAGGGCTCACCGACTACCGCCCAATTAAAGTGGAAGCCGGAATCATCGAGAAAGCTGAGGGTTCCGCGAGGGTTCTACTGGGCAAAACCGAGGTGGTCGTCGGAATCAAAGTTGAAATCGGCGAGCCATTCTCAGATAGGCCGAACGAAGGGGTTCTTACAGTTAACTCAGAGTTTGTGCCCTTAGCGTCCCCTGAGTTTGAGGCTGGGCCGCCAAGCGAGGACTCCATTGAGCTTGCAAGGGTTGTTGATAGAGGATTGAGGGAATCTCAGGCTATCGATCTTGAGAAGCTCTGCTTGATTCCCGGGAGAAAAGTTTACATAGTGTTTGTTGACGTTTATGTTCTCAATCATGATGGGAACCTCATAGATGCCTCAGCCCTAGCGGCTCTAACCGCTCTGCTGAACACTAAGATACCCGTATACTCAATTGAGAATGACGAGGTTAAAAAGACGTCAAACTACACGCCTCTGCCAATAAAAAACTATCCGATTGCAATCACCTTCGCAAATATAAGTAACAAGCTTGTTGTTGACCCATGGCTTGAGGAGGAGGAAATCATGGACTCACGGCTAACCATAACGTTCGATAAGGACGGGAAAATATGCTCAATACAGAAGGGCGGTCAGGGAACATTCGCACCGCAACAAATTATAGAGGCGGTGTACATAGCTAGGGAGAAGGCTGAAGAATTAAGGAAGCTGGTGGTGAAAAGCTAAATGGGTAGAAAAACTAAGAAGGTTGGTCCGGCAAGAGGCTTCGGTCCAAGATACGGTGTATCAGTTAGGAAACGCTATGTCGCTATCGTATCCGAAATGAGAAAGAAGCATCCATGTCCACGATGCGGGTTAAAGGCGGTCCGCAGAGAAAGCGTCGGCATATGGGTTTGCAGTAAATGCGGCTTCAAGTTCGCTGGCGGAGCCTATACGCCTACGACAAAGATAGGTATAACAGCTGAGCGTATAGCTAAGAGCGCGCAAAGCTCCTCCATGTAAGGGTTTAATCCCAAATGATTCTGCTAACAACCTCGCATAGGCCAACAAGAAGGGTAAGAAGCCTATGTAATGATCTTGCCCGCTCGATACCCGGCTTAACTAGAGTTAACCGCGGTAAAATGAGTCTTCTGGGGGTTGCTGAAAGAACTATTGAGATGGGAGCTGAAAAATTTATTATTGTTGATAGGTGGAAGGGCGGTCCGGGGAGAATAAGATTCTTTAAGGTAATCGATGAGTTTTTTAGGGAGGTCCCTCCGCGCCTTTACATTTCAGGTGTGAAGATGCGAAGGGAATTTGGGTCTCCGAGAAGCTTGGTTAAAGAATCGTTTTCTTCATTATTTTTAGAGGAGTCTAGAACAGATGACTTAGACATAGAAAGGTTTAGAACGGAAATCTCAGAGTTCCTTGAGGTTCCGGTAGCTAAGCTGGGGAGTAAGTCTTCAAATTACAGGGCTTATATGCGTATCGCCAAGGGAGTGGACTGCTGGGCGTACATCTCCTTCTTTATTCTACCCGATAAAGTTGAGGTTGGGCCGCGTATAAGAATTTCTCATGTAGTGTGGGATGTATGATTAGAGAGGCCCATGCAATCCTACATTTCACATTTCCATCTGAAAGAGAAGCTAAAATAGTATGTGAGTCCATTAGGCCGGAAACCAAAGTGACTATTAGATACCGCTCTAAAGTTAAAATTCATAGGGAAGGGAGAAGGGTTTCATTAATATTTGAGTCTAAAGACACTACGGCTCTCAGAGCTTCAATAAACTCTTATTTGAGTTGGATTAGACTTTTAAGGGGCGTTTACAGTTTTCTGGAGTCCCAAAAGTAAGTGTATATGGGTTAAAGTTTATGAGCGGCAGAAGCAAGATTAGGGAGATAGCGCTGAAGAGAATTAGGATACTTTTTAATCTTGCTAGGGAAATGCTTCATGAAAGGCCTGATTTAGCGCAGAGATACGTTGAGATCGCGAGAAAAATCGCAATGCGCACCAGAACCCGCATACCAAAGGAAAACCGCCTCCTAATATGTAGGCATTGCAAAAAATTCATTTTCCCGGGGGTGAGCGCCCGCGTTCGCATACAACCTAGGAGGGAACCGCATATAGTTGTTACATGTTTATATTGTGGTAAGCATATGAGAAGACCATTAAGGAGGAAACATAAATAATGCGGGCGCGCTCAACCTCCCGGAGTCAACAGCCTCTGAAACCAACTATCCGCATAGGCAAAAAAGGCGTTACACATGAGCAGATACTAGAGATCTTAAAGCAATTAGAGGCAAGGGGAACCGTTAAGATTAAGGTTTTAAAATCAGCCTTAACGAACGATACCGTGGAGAATATAGCCAAAAGAATATCTGCAGAAACAGGTTCAAAAATAATTCAAATGATAGGTCACACATTCATGCTATTTAAGCCGAAAAGAAAGCGTGGCCAAAAATTGCAACGTCGTTAGGCTGTAAAATGATCCCCAAATTATTGTCATATGGCGCCATAAGACTTCTGCTCCAACATTCTATAATGGGTTAGGGGATACTTCATTCTGGATACCCGCCCTAACCGGGAGATTTAGCGCAAAAGATTAAAAGATGGTGGAACTCTAATCCTAATCAAGTTAAAAGTTAGTGAGCTGGCTATGACGAATTTTTTCGTTTACGTTGGAACCTATACTTCTGAGGGAGGGAAAGAAATTGAAGAACCCCTTCAAATATAAAAGGAGGGATAAAAATTAAACCTTAGCTCGAATCAGGCAATTACTTAACTATTTTCGCTATTAACGGAGCAATTGCCTCTTGGTAGGTGAATTAGAGTGGAAAACGAATTGAAAACCCCACTTTCTGAAAGAGAAAT
>CAZWWD010000004.1:21815-43866 GCA_964637155.1 uncultured Candidatus Bathyarchaeia archaeon | reverse complement strand
CATTGGGCACATAAATGCGGAATTTCTATTCCTGGAATTAACATGAAAACCCTGATCCTCGAAGCTTCTGGCCATATTCTTCCTTCATGACTTAAAGAGCAGACGATTTCGCATCTCCTGCAACCGCTGCAATTCAAGTAGTTTCTGTAAATCCAAATTGGCCCGGTATTACTCAACAAGGATCACCCTAAATTCTTTTTAAAGTTTTTATTTTTATTATCTTAGGTTAATCAACTTATAGTTTTTGCTGACCTCAAAATATATAGAGTATTTAGAGGAGATGCTTAACCTGTTATCTGTGGGTGCCATAACCCCATCAAAAAGCGAAAAATTTATATATTAAACATCAACTTTAAAAGTCTTTACGGACTGATGATTTAAAATCGATTCCGAGACACTCCTATGAGGAATCGTATTTTATGAGGTTTACTTGCTCATAGCCCCTTTCATATAATAAATAATTGGGGGGAATTAAAAAATGAAGGAATATGTTAAAGCGAAATCTACGCGCGTACTGATGAAAGATAAGTGTCCTGAGTGCGGTAGCACAAACCTTATTAATGATCCTGATACTGGTGAAGTTATTTGTGGTAATTGCGGTTTGGTTATTCAGGAAACCACTATAGATAAAGGGCCTGAATGGAGAGCTTTTACTCAAGAGGAAAAAGAAAGTAGAAGTCGTGTTGGTATACCCACTTCATTCTCAGTTCATGATAAGGGCTTATCCACGTCGATTGATAAAATTGATCGAGATGCATTAGGAAGGAAATTACCGCTAAATACTAGGCTTCAGATGTGGCGGTTAAGGAAATGGCAGATAAGATCGCGTGTACACTCTTCAATTGATAGAAACCTAGCTCAAGCTATGACGGAGATCGACCGCTTGTCAGATAAGCTTGCCATACCTTCAGCTGTTAAGGAGAAGGCTGCAGTAATTTATCGCAAGGCTCTTGATCAAGGGCTTGTTAGGGGTAGATCAATAGCTGCCATAGCTGCTGCTTCTCTCTATGCTGCATGTAGAATGACAGGTACTCCAAGAAATCTAAAGGAGATTGCGGAAGCAAGTCTTGTAAGTAAGAAAGATGTGGCTAGATGTTATAGGCTTTTACTACGTGAACTCAATCTTATAATGCCAATTGCAGATCCGGTTGTTTACCTATCGAAGATCGCTGAGAGAGCTGGCATATCAGGACATATTCAGGCAAGCGCCCTAAAGATATTAAATGAAGCTAGACGTAAACATATTTCAGCGGGCAAAGATCCAATGGGTTTAGCTGCTGCAGCGCTTTATATTGCCGCATCATTAGCTGGTGAAAAGAGAACTCAGAAAGAGATTGCGGATGCCGCTGGGGTTACGGAAGTTACGGTTAGAAATCGATATAAAACTCTAAAAAGACAACTGCGCCTTGAAATACCTGACTAAAACAAATCGAAGTCTTTACTTTCCTTCACTCTCTCCTAGATTTGCATTTATCTACTTCAATTTCTAAAATAATCGGCCCAATATAGCCACAATCGTTGCAGACATATCTCTTCGGTGTGAGCCAAGCATCAAACCTACTGGATAGCCTAATGTTTTGACTTCCACATCTAGGACAAATTATAATTCTATTCTCACTATGCGAAAGAGAAACCCATCTAAATGAATGAAGAAACTCGCTGAATCTTTTAATTTTCTCCATTCTACTGCACTTCAATGTTTTCTTTTGGATAGCCCATCTGAATTAAGAATTGATATACCTTTTCTCTCTGGTCACCCTGCAACATTATTTGGCCATTCTTAGCTGTGCCGCCGCATGCACAATAAGCCTTCATTTTTTGTGCAAGTCTACTTAAGTTCACGTCTTTGCTGTCTAAGCCCTCTATTAGAGTCATTGCTTTCCGGAATTTCCTTGTTTCCAAACGCACCTTAATTTTCTGCTGTTCTTTACTTATCTCTCCACAAACGCATATATCTTTTGGAAGCCCACAGATTGGACAGATATCCACCATTATGTCTATCTTGACTCCTTAGCGATCTCAATAATTACATAATTTGAGAAATATTTAAAAGTTTAGGGAAAGAGCGAATATTTTAAAGCCAGCATCACTATTATTTAATGCTCAAATTCTCTTTATCATTCTAATCCATTTTCCAGCAGATATAGTTTCAATGAAACCCATTTTTTTATAAAATTTTTTGGCATGAAAATTTTTAATGCCAACCCATAAACCTATAGTTCTTCGACCCCTACTCTTTAAATATTCAATAGCCTTATCGACAAGCAATCTTCCTATACCCTGACCTCTATACTTTGGATGAACAAATAATTCATGAATTTCACCTAAAACTTCGCCTTCAAAGCGGCTGAACCAATTTGCGTCGCAAGCAATAAAACCGATGGGCTCATTCAACTCAACTATAAAAAAGCCTTTTGGATCCCTTGAAAGCAACCAATAAAAATATCGTTTTATGTCCTTCTTATTGGTGTAAGCGTACTCTTCAAGTCCCCTATAAGATGTAGCGTATAATCTAACGAAAACTTTTGCATCTTTCGACATCACATTTCTAATATTCACGATAAAACGCTTTTATTTTAGAGGTTTAAAAATCTTCTTGATGAACACTTTATCACTTCTTGAGACTCTGGTTAAAATAGAATCCCCCTCAGGAAAAGAGGAGAAGCTAAGTAGGTTCATTTTGAATTATTTAAGTAAGTTAGGCTATGATGCTTTCATTGAACATTCAAATGTTCTTGTCTCACCGGAGAAAAAATTTATTGTTGCAACTCATCTCGATACTTTTAGAGTTTTAGCGCCATTCTCATTTGACGGCAAATATGCCTATGGAACTGGAGTATGCGATGCTAAGGCAAGCATAGCTGCCATTCTTCTAGCTCTGGAAAAGATTAATGAACTTAATTTTGGAATAGCCTTTTTCTATGATGAGGAGAATGAAGGAAGAGGTTCAAAGGAATTCTGCGCAAACTATAATCCTAAAATGGCTATTGTAATGGAACCAACATACTTAAAGATTGCAAATGTGCAGCATGGTGGGCTGGAAGCGAGGATCAGAGTGAGGGGCTTAGCAGCTCATGGATCAACTCCTGAGAAGGGAGAAAATGCTATAGAAAAGAGCATTAGAATGATAAATAGACTTATGAAAATTGAGAATGCAAGGGTTTCAGTTCAATATATTAAGGGTGGAAATATGGAGTACTATGTGATTCCGGAGGAGGCTGAGATGCGAATTGAATTTACATTTAAACCCAACGTAAAAGCCGAAAGCATATTGAGAGAGATTAAGAGAATGTGCTCTAATAATGCTGAATTAGAGCTCACAGTGAAAGAAATGCATAATGGTTTTGTAAGTGATAAAGTCACTAAGTTACTTGCGAATGCCTTACAAAAATCTGGGCTAGAAATTAGATTTTTTGAAATGCCCTCGTGGACTGACGCTATTAATTTGCACTATCTCGCTGGATGTGATGCTGTAACTTTCGGTCCAGGCGAGCTTCATCTCTGTCACACTAAAAATGAGCGTATTAAGCTTAAAGATATTGATTTAGCAGCGAAAGTTTTAGTAGCTTTAAATGATTTATTGGAAAATTGACTTTAAGCTCTTAAATTTAATGCAATTGGAAGGGAATGAAGCGATATGACTGTTCCTCGACTAAGAGCTGATGTGGTTATACGTAAATGTACTCTTCTCACAATGAGTGATAGGGGAGTTATAAGGCAGGGGCTTATAGCTATAAAAGATGGTTCAATAATTTATGTTGGGAGGGAAGTTAAGGCTCCATCTTTTGAGGCTGATAAAATTATTGATGGAAGTGGAAAAATTGCTATGCCAGGCTTAATTAATTGCCATACCCATGCAGCGATGTCGCTTTTCAGAAGCATAGCTGAAGATAAAGAATTAAGTGTTTGGTTGAGGGAAGTAATATGGCCGCTCGAATCTAAACTTAAACCTGAAGATGTCTATTACGGAACACTATTAAGTTGTGTTGAGATGATCAAGAGCGGAACAACATGTTTTTCCGATATGTATTTTCATGAGGATATGGTTGCTAAGGCTGTTATTGAATCTGGATTGAGATGTGTTTTATCGCCTGGAATAATTGAAGCTGGGCAAAAAATTCTTGGAAGAATATTACTCAGAGAAGCCGTAAAAATAGCTAAGAAATATCGTGGAGACTCGTATGGTAGAATATCAGTTATGCTTGGGCCGCACGCTTTATACTCGTGCAGTCCTCAACTACTCAGAAGAGTTAGCGAAGAAGCAAAAGCTCTCAATATTGGTGTACATATACATTTAGCTGAATCAGAAGATGATTCCGCAAACATCAAAAATCTTTATGGAAAAAGCGAGGTTGAATTACTGAATGATATAGGTCTTCTGAGGCCAAATCTATTAGCCGCTCACTGTATTCATCTTTCAGATCAGGATGTAACGCTTATGGCCAAGCGTGACGTTAAGGTAGTGTATAACCCAGTATCTAATATGAAGCTAGCTTCGGGCATACCTAAAGTTAAAGACCTATTGGACGCTGGTTTAACAGTGAGCCTCGGAACTGATGGACCTGCAAGCAACAACAGCCTAGATATGTTTGATACAATGAAATTTGCAACTTTACTCCAGAAAGCTAAATATAGAGATCCGCGTGTTCTTCCAGCTAAGAAAGTTATTGAGATGGCTACTATAGATGGAGCAAGAGCTCTTGGCTTAAGCGACTTTATTGGTTCGCTGGAAGTTAATAAGAGGGCTGACATAATATTGATAGACGCTGAGAAACCTCATTTAACTCCAATGCATGATATTTATGCAACATTGGTCTATTCTGCTCGCGGGAGCGATGTAGATACCGTTATAGTTGATGGAAAAGTGCTGATGGAGAACAGAAATGTAAATACTTTGAATGAACATGAAATTATCAAAAAGGCTGAAGAGAGAATTCAAGGGTTATTAAATCGAAGACATTAAGAAAAGTTTTCGAGAAACCTAACATAAAAAAAGAGATATTTTGGGAAGATGCTGTTTACACTTTTTCTCCACAAAGGCTAAGTATCCTTCTCCAGTTCTCGTCAACCCACTTCTGGAGAGCATCGATTTCATGTCGGAATTCCGGCTGGAATAGATGCCTGAATCTACCTTGCATCTTAAGAAATTCTATAAGCGGTTTTGGCCGTGGAACTTTAATGTTAAGTTTGTATTTTCCATTTTCTACTTCATACACTGGCCAATAGCGGGTTTGAACAGCTAGTCTAGCGATCTCTATGCTCTTACTTGAGTCATGTCTCATGCCTAATGGACATGGCGAAAATACGTGTATAACTGCTGGTCCATCCACCTCTAGGCCTTTTCGAACCTTTGTTATGTAATCGTTCCAGTAGGCTGGTGACGCCGTGGCCGCATACTTTATCCCATGCGCAGCACATATGCCTATCAGATCCTTCTTGAATTCTGGCTTACCTGGAATCTTTCTTCCAGCCGGACTTGTTGTTGTAGCCGCGCCGTGTGGAGTTGCACTAGACCTTTGAATGCCAGTGTTCATATAGGCTTCATTATCATAACATATGTATAGGAAATCGTGGCCTCTTTCAAGTGCTCCGGAAAGCGCTTGTATTCCTATGTCAAATGTTCCGCCATCTCCTACAATAGCGATTATATCCACATGTTTATCCCATGCTCCCCTTCTTCTCATAGCTTTATACGCGGCTTCTATTCCGGAGGCCACGGCAGCAGCATTCTCAAAGGCGACATGAACCCATGAAACCTTCCATGATGTATACGGATATATTGTTGATGCAACCTCCACGCATCCCGTTGCGCTAACCACTATTGTTGGTCCGCGGAGAGCTTTCATTGTCATCCGCATTATTATTCCAGCACCGCATCCAGCGCAGAGTCTATGCCCAGATGTAAATAGTTCCTCGGTTGGTAAATCTTTAAGCCTAACCATCTTTACTCCCTCACCCCTACAACTTTCACATATTCTTTTATTTTTCCAGTTTTAGCGACTTCAAGGGCTTCATTAAAGATTGACTTCAAATCACTGGGCGTCATGTCTCTGCCTCCTAAGCCATATAAACAGTTGAAAACATTCACGTCCTTTCCATGACGGTAGAGTGTTCCTAGGATATCACTACAAAGTGCATTGAAGGGTGCGCCGAAACTGCATGCTCTATCAAGAACCGCCAGAGCTTTAACATCTCCGATGGCTCTAATTAAATCTTCCTCCGGGAACGGCCTGTAAACCCATGGCTTTATTACACCAACCTTCTTTCCATCCTCTCTAAGTTCTTTAGCAACCGCTTTGGCGGTTCCAGCTGTGCTCCCAAGACATACTATTGCTGCTTCAGCATCCTCCATAGCGTAGGTTTCTAGAAGACCATACTTCCGACCGCTTAAGGCCTCATATTCCCTATTAACCTCGCGTATAACATTATAAGCTTCTTTTAATGCTTGAATTTGCTGGAATTTTACTTCAAAGTAATAGTCTGGAAGACATAGAGCTCCGACTGTTATAGGTTTAGTTGGATCAATCGTTATAACGGGTTTTCTTGGCGGAAGAAACTTGGAGACTTCCTCATCTTCTAGAACTTTGACGCCTTCCATTGAATGAGAGAGTATGAAGCCATCTAAGTTTACGCTCACTGGAAGTAAAACCCTTGGATTTTCAGATATTTTGAATGCTTGAATCACCCAGTCATATGCTTCTTGAGAGTTTTCAGCGTATATTTGTATCCAGCCGCAGTCTCTTGAACCCATCATGTCCGAGTGATCGGCATGAATATTTATGGGTGCAGATAAAGCTCTATTTGCGATTCCCATCACCATCGGGCATCTTAATCCGGATGCGATATACAATATTTCATGCATTAGGGCTAAACCCTGACTCGCCGTGGCAGTAAACACCCTAGCGCCCGTTAGACTTGCACCTACACATGCGGACATAGCTGAGTGTTCTGACTCAACGCATACAAATTCAGCATTTATTTCTCCATTATAGACGTATTCACTTATTTTTTCAACCATTATGGTTTGCGGCGTAATTGGATAGGCGGCTACTACATCAACGTTACATTGTTTAACAGCATACGCTACGGCTTCATCACCTGTTAAACCAATAACCTTCGCCATTTTTATCTCCTCTCCTCAACCATTGTTATACATTTTACTGGGCACTCGTTTGCACATATACCGCAACCCTTACAGTAATCATAGTTTACGTCAACGAATTTCTCAAGTCTAATTATGGCTGAATCCGGACAGTAGATCCAGCATAAAAGGCAATTTACGCACTTCTCTTGGTCTATAATCGGTCTAAAGGCTCTCCATTCCCCAGTTTTATATTTCATCGCTGAACCTGGCTCAAGGAGATACCCGCCTATTGGAAGGGACTTCCAACCCAATTTTTTCTCACTCAAACCCCCTGAACCTCCTCATAAGCTCTCTTTATGACAGCAATATTCTTTTCGCCAACTGCTCCAGGAAATCTTTCAGCCACTACCTTAAACAGCGATTCCATCTTAGCTAAGGGTGCAACTCTCAGAAGCGCGCCGAGCATAGCGGTGTTATAGATTGGTCTGCCCAGTATATCTAGCGCTATTCTCATGGCGTTAACCGTATAAACTCTTGCATCACTTACACCTAAATCTCTCTTGAGTTCCTCCGGGTTTTTATCCGAATGCGCTATGACCAAGCCTTTAGGAGTAAGTCCTTTAACAACGTCAACCCTGCCGATAAGTGTTGGATCAACAACCACCACAATGTTTGGATTATATATCTGACTGTGTATAACTATTGGTTCATCGGATATTCTTGTGTAGCCTGTGACTGGGGCGCCTCTGCGCTCCGGTCCGAACTCTGGGAAGGCTTGTGCATATTTTCCGTCCAATAAGGCTGCGGAGGCGAGCAACCGACTCACCGTCACAATGCCTTGTCCACCCCTACCATGCCAGCGAACTTCAACAAACAAACAACTATCCCTCCATAAGACTCCTTTATTCTGGATATGTGGATAATTGCACAGATAAATATAACCTTAGCTAAATTTAGGGAAAATATGTCATCCGTTATTCCTTTTCACTAATAAAAATACTTATGTAAGTAAACAGTCATCCTCATATGGTTAGTGACCATGGTGCAAAAACTTTAGCCAGTAAGAGAATTGATAATGAAGTTATCGGTATAAGCACGTTATCATCTATTGGCTTAAAATCAAAATGCTCAATTAATGAAGCAGCTGCCCCGGCTAAAATTCCAGCGAATCCCATTATCGCTCCAATAATCATTGAGAATGATGCCATTGCAAGATTGCCCCACCAAGATTTATTTCTTTTCTTATAAATCACGTTTCTCACTATGCCAGTTATGGCATCACCGATTGACATGAAAAGGATTGGCAGAATTCCCATGCGTAAATCTCCGCCTGAAAAAATCCAGCCTAAAGTTATGATCAAACCCCACATTATACAGAAGGATACCTCATACATGTTATCTTTCGTTTGAAACCAATACATTAGTCGGCGACCATTCTTGTGAGAAATGAAGAGGAATGTTGCCAAGAGAAAACTCATAGTTAATGGTAAAATGAAGGATTTAAAGGCCACCGGAACTATTAGTGCACATAACCCTCCAGCTAATATGTGAATGATCTTTCTATTGTAATAAACAGCTACGTAATGCTCAAAACCATGCTTCCTCATAAAATCATATAATTTTCTCGTTAAAACTTTAACCACAAAGATTATCCATGAAAGCAGTAGAAATGCTGCAGCTAGATCCTCGATATATATCATGATTACATATTTTTTAAGGAAGTATTATATAACATTTTTACATAAAAAATAAAAATGGGAAAAGTTTTTGGCTTTTCTGAACTTTCTTCTTGGAAGATTTTATTGTTTTTAGCGAAGTTATAAGGTTGCGGAAATCATCTAAAAGACTAGAAAATATGATAAACCAAAATATTTTGCTTGTCTTTTAAATCACTTTTTCAAGGTTTTTATCTAAGAACTAAAACGTCTTTAATGTGTGGATACCCCCATGAAAGACTTTATAGCAATAGGAGAACACGAAAACTACTGTTGTGGTGCGCGTGTTAGAATTAATTAAAAGGATGGAAAGATTAAAGTTTTAACGAAGCCGAGAACTATTAATGCTAATAAAGGCCAAAAATAAGAGAAAAGAAACGTTTTTTACTTTTATTGTTCAGTTTCTATTATAGATTTAGGTTTCCACTCGCCCAAATGGACTTTCGGTTTATAGCCTCTCAAAATTTCGGGATCAAATTTTATTTTCTTTCCCTTTTCAGCTGACAAGTATGCAGCCATCATTAGTTGCGTCACCAGTAAACCATCCTTCCAGTTCTCCTCCGGCTGCTTGCCTTCTAGAAAGCATTTGACCATATACTGGTTTTCATCTTGATAGCCGTAAGTTGCAGCTTCATTTGGTATCATCGGCATCAATCCTGTTTCAGCCGCCTGCTTCTCCACAAACTCTTCTGTTGGCGGGATCTTAACGTTTCTACTGAAGAAGACATTTAGCTCCTGCTGTAAGCTGTTTATGGTCACAGAATATTCTGGACCTAAAACTTCGAATGTCAATCTTAAGCCTGGACCAATAAAGCTCCATGATGTTCTAGCCTCGGAGAGAACTAAATTTCCATCCTCGTCCTCATAAATTACTAGGGTTAAGGCGTAATCCTCAGCTGGTGTTTTCTTGTAGTCTACGCCGAAATCATCTTTAAGCCTAGATAGATAAGGTTCTTTAGTCCACTTAAGCGAAGCTATTACTGATTGAACAGCTACTGGCTTCAGTGAATCTTTAGGCTTATCCGGATCAATCAGTAAATATCGGTCAGCTTCTAGACTATGACATGTCATATCTAGTAGCACACCTCCTCCAGAGAGCTGCGGGTTCCAGAACCAAGGCGAGTGAGGGCCACCATGCTCTTCGGCGGCTCTAGCTAAATATGGCCTTCCAGCATACTTAGCGCCATACTTCCACACTGCTTCCTTTGCTCTAGTAACCGATGGCGCGAATACTTGATTTTCTAGGTAGCCGTGTAAAAGTCCAGCTTTCTCAACGAGTTTAACTATTTCTTCAGCTTCATCAACTGTTCTCGCTAGGGGTTTCTCGCAGCATACACCTATAAGATCAGTCTTTCCCTGCTGGGCTTCTTCAGTTATTGCCTTTACCATGTCAACTCTTAAGAAGTTTGGATTTAATATCCATACTGCATTAACTGAGGGGTCAGAAAGCATTTCTCTTAAATCAGTATAAACTTTTGGTTTACCAATACCTAAAGACTCAATTAGCTTTGAGAGTCTACGTGCGCTTCCTTCTCTAATGTTATATATTGCAGTTATTTCGGCATCTCTTACGCTAGTCCATGAAATTGCGTGAAATCTGGCAACGAAGCCGGAGCCTATAAAACCTACACCTAACCTATCCAATATGATCCCCAAAAGTAATTTTAAGGTTAGAGAATATTTAGGATTTTTCATCCAATTATTGGTAGAATCTATTACGATGTCACATTAGATCTCCGCATGTACATTTAACTTCATAAAGTAATGTGAGAACTTCATCAAAACCTACCTTTCTCTTAGCGGATATAAATGGCACCCTTTTAGGTGGGAAGAAAGCCATTAACGCTTTTAAGATCTCCATATCCATCTCTTCCCTAAGGGAAGATGGTTTTTTAGCTGTTAGTAGATTGACTGGATTCATAATTGATTCTTTGATTTCATCCATTTCCTTTTGGTCTAGGAGATCAATTTTGTTCAAAACAGCAATGGTTTCGGTTTCAAGCGTGTAGTGGGCTGTCAGAGCATATAGATAGAAGCTCAAAAGATTTCCCTTCAGAGCCGGAAGATCACCTAAAAACAAGCAACATCTATCTTTAAACTTGCTAATTATTTTTCTCCCAGCTTCTCTAAAGAGAAATGGTTCTAGCTGGCCTGGCGTATCAAATAGTACGTAGTCTGCGCCCTCAAATTCAGGCACTCCTATCTTAGCGAGCCTATCCATAGCCTCAAGGATGGCTCCATTTGGACCTAAATTTTTCTCACGCATGATACTCTCAATAGTAAATATTTTTCTAATATCGAAGTCTGGTTTATAGTTTAGATTTAAAACTCCAGGATCTAGGTTTACAAGTCTAACTTTATAACCTTCACTAATTAAGTATTCGGAGAAATTTTTGACGAATAAACTCTTTCCAGAGCCCGCTGGACCAAGAACGAATATGTCCATTGCGATCCACATGCTTAATCTGTTCTAATTTAAGCCAATTTTTATTACCTAAATTAAAATTTTTTAAGGTTATTTCTCTTTTTCCTATTTTTCAACAATTAAACTTAGGGCGTAATCAATTTTTCTGATTCTCGAGAAACCTGCAAGTCTTAAACGTCTCATTATTCCCTTCAGATATCTTTTTCCCTGTCTTAATCCTGGTCTACCAACATAATGTAGAATTCTCCCATTATCTTTAAGAACTCTAAATAGTTGCCTATAAAACTCTAGCGAGTAAAGTTCTGGAGCAATGCTTATTCTAGGCGGATCGTGGATTATGAAGTTGAATTTCTTATCGCTAAACTTTTGTATTTCTTGGAATGCGTCTCCTATTATGAGCTTAATCTTTTTGTTTTCGAAGAGCTGTCTTGAGTAAGGATTTTGCTTGGCAATTAAAATAACGTTTTCATCTTTCTCGATTGTTATGACTTGCTTAACGCTTTTCGCTTTAGCCGCTAAAATTGCTGTGTAACCTAAACCAGTGCAGCAGTCTAAAACTACACCATATATTCTGCCTAGAGCTCTAATCTTTAGGTTAGCATCGGTTTTCGGATCTATAGTGTCAGCTCTATGCATACGTATACCTGATATTTCCAGATATGGCCAAGTACTCGTTTTAACAAGCCTATAGAACTTTCCAGTCTTCTCACTGTAAAATTTTATTTCCGCCAACCACTCGACATCTCCGACTTGATACTCTCTACTAGCCATGGAGAATAGAAGATAAACCTAATTAATCTAGTGGTTTTCTCTCTAGCTTTAGAGCTCGTACGTTTCTCCAGGATTGAGTAAAACAACTTTAATTCTTGATGAGGCTTCAACTTTTCTCCTAAATTCCTCTGGATTCGTGTCCCATCTATGCATTGGTATGACTGCCTCCGGGTTTATAGCTATAGCTGCCTCAGCTGCCTCCGGATTATCCATAGTGTAGGTTCCGCCGCTTGGGAGTAAAGCTAGGGAGATTCTCCTATCCTTAAGCTCCTTCATTTCGGGAATAAAATCTGTATCTCCTGCATGATAGATTGTTTTATCGCCTATAGTTATGAGGTATCCTAGGCCGAAGCCTTTTGGATGGAATGGATTTCCAGGAGACCTAAACCGTCTGACATTGTATGAGTGGACGGCTTCAACCGTTATATTATCAATGGTTACTTTATCTCCTGGTTTTAGAACCTTTACATTACCGCCTATTTTTGATGCGCAATCTTCAGGTGCAATAATTACTGTAGTATCCTTACGTATTCTTCCGATTTTTGATGTATCGCAGTGGTCGAAATGTGAATGTGTTACCAAAATTATGTCTGCTTTATCAGCGTACTCCCCCTCATACGGGTCTATATAAATATTCTTTCCATCAGTGGTTGTAATTTGGAAACTAGCATGACCAAGCCACTTAACTACAATACCCGCCATTCTTGTTCTCCTCCTTAAAATGTAAGTGTGCTCATAGAATAATCAACTTTTACTAAATTTATTTTTATCGATAATTTCTAAAACTAAATCATCGGAAATGCAACGTAACGCTTAAGTATAAAAACTTTAACCATTAATTTTGGTGTAAGGCCCTGGTAGTATAGCCCGGTCTAGTATAGGCGGCTGTCGCCCGCCCGACCCGGGTTCAAATCCCGGCCAGGGCGCCACCACTTAAATTTTTCGTCTTTACCTAAGCGCCCAAGAGAGTAGATAAAATAAGATTATGAGATCTGCATCATGCAAATGCGGGCATTTGGTTGTAAATTCTCTATCTTTTTACGCCTTCTCTCGTCAAGTAGACTTGCTGGATCTAAAATAAGGATTACTTGTCCATTTTCGAGGATTGTTGCTCCCTTTATTCCTTTTACTCTTTTTATGATGCCCTCCAGTTTTCTAACAACTATCTCCCGCATATCTATTATAGAGTCTACTATTATTCCAAACTTGCATGATTTTCCTCTAACAATTAATACCGTATGTTTATCAGATTTCATTTCTGGAAAACCAAGCAACTTTCGGAGTTGAAATAGAGGAATTATTTGACCTCGAACGTTTACTGCTTCGTCACTTCCTAGCCTCTTTATATCTTCTCTTTTAATGTCCAGTGCTTCTTCGATCAAATTTAACGGGATTGCATATGTTTGTTCTGAGAGTTTTATCAACATTGCTTTGACAACGGTCAATTTTAGTGGCGCGTCGTACAAAGTGAGAGTAACTTTTGTCCCCTTCCCAAGATTTGATTCTAATGTAACTGTTCCTCCTAGAGACTCTATTCTAGTTTTAACTATGTCCATGCCTATTCCCCTCCCGGATGTCTCGGTTACTTTATCTGCTGTCGAAAATCCGGGCAAGAATATCAAATCAATGAGCTGCTTAGTGCTAATTGTATCAGCTTCCGCCTTACTGATAATTCCTTTTTCTAATGCTTTCCTTTTTATTTTCTCCGGATCTATACCTGCCCCGTCATCTTCCACCGTTATTATAACCTTGTTTCCTTTTCTCTCGGCAATAAGTTTTACTACCCCTTCTTCTGGCTTTCCATTTTTCCTTCTCATTTCCGGGAGTTCTATTCCATGATCTATTGCATTGCGTAATAAGTGAAGGATAGGCTCCCCTATCTCGACAAGCACGGTTCGATTAACTTTTACTTCCCCTCCCTTCATAATGAAGTTAACCTTCTTTCCACTCTTTTTAGCAATGTCTCTCACTAAACGTGGAAACCTATTGAATACCTGTTCTAATGGAACCATTCTAATGCGCATTACTAAGTCTTGAAGTTCAGAGGTTACTCTATCGATGCTCTCAAGTGTTGTATCTAGGAAATCTAACCTATAATGAGATGAGATTTTTAAAAGCTGATTTTTATTTACTATAAGCTCGCTTACTAGATTCATTAAATCATCCAATTGTTTTGTACTGACTTTAATTGCCTGAATAGAATGAATATCGACTCCTAATTTGGTTTCCTTTTTTATGTTTTTCTTTTCGGTCTGGGATTTTTTGATTAAAAAGTATTTAGACAATTTCTCTAAAGATTCGATTTTTTCTACTTCTACATTATTCACTTCTGGAATTTGCTCTACGAGATTTTGGATTTCTTCTTTATAATCGGCTGTTATAAGAACCATGAAGGATGTATCGTCAAATTCTCCGTTTTCTATTCTTTCAATGCTGGGAAAACATTTTACTATTTTACCAATTTTCTGAAGGTTTCTAATTATCATGTATGCTCTTGCGGCCTTGAAGAAACAATCTTTATCTAGCTTAACATTGACAACGAAAAATCTCCCCTTATTTTTAAGTGAAATGATCTCTTTTTCTATTTCTTTCAATTCATCCTCATTTAAAGAGAAAAATCTTCTCTCCAGTTCATTTTCTCTCTGAAAATCCCTACTTTTATCATCGCTACTTATTAAATCATTAAGTTTTCTTATGAGATGTGAGAAAGATACTTTTCTATTTTCCCCTCTTTCCAGATTCCCTATCTTTTCTTCTAAAGCGTCTATGCATTCAAAAAGAACATCAATTAGATCTGATGAGGGGCTTATTAGCCCTTTACGAATATTGTCAAGGGCGTCCTCCATCCTATGGGCTAATTCTTGGATATCTGTAAATCCCATTATCCCTGATGAACCCTTAATCGTATGAGCGGAGCGGAAAATCTCGTTTAAAGCTTCAATATTTTTAGGATCTCTTTCGAACATTAGCAAATGTTTTGTCATTGATTCAAGATGTTTTCTTGTTTCTTGCATGAATATTTCCATTGCTTCTTCATTCATTCTCTACATCTCCGAATGATTTCCTGTGGTATTTCATATAAGGGTAGTACGATGTCTACGCATCCCTCTTCTATAGCTGCTTTTGGCATTCCGAAAACGACGCTTGTCTTTTCATCTTGAGCAATTGTTACGCCACCTTTTTCCTTTATTCTCCTCATTCCCAGAGCCCCGTCCCTCCCACTACCCGTCAGCAACACTCCGATCACCCTTGATTTGTAGTGTTCGGCAACCGTCTCCATCATTGGATCAACCGCTGGCTTAACATAGTGGATCAATGGACCATCTTCTAGGTGTATGCGGCCTGTTTTTGAAACGGTCATGTGGAAGCCTCCTGGAGCTATGAGAACAAGATCTTTGGAAATGTAGTCGCCTTCTTCAGCCTCCTTAACTTCGAACTTACACATCCTATCCAGTCTCTCAGCGAATGGTCCCGTGAATCCCTCAGGCATATGCTGCACAATAAGAATTGGAGGGATGTTTTGAGGGAGTCTAGTTAAGATGTATGTTAATGCTTGAGGCCCTCCTGTAGAAGCTCCAATAGCTACAATCTTATTCCCTAAGATACTGGGTTCAGCTTCTAGACATTTGATGGGTTTTATTGTTTTCAAGATATTTGCTGAAGCTGCCATTTTAATTTTTGAAATAATCTCGTTTGCGGTTGCTTGAAAGTAGCTTATGCCATCAAGAATGTCGCTTGAAGGTTTAGGGATGTAATCTACCGCTCCCAGCTCTAAAGCTTCGAATGTCCGTCCTATCGCATCTTTTGTTAAATCGCTAAGCATTATAACAGATGCGGAAGTATTCCTGACGATCCATTTTACAAATGCTAAAACATCAACTCTTGAAGCATCTAAGTCCACCATCACTACATCTGGATGTAAATTTTCTATCCTTAGTAATGCTTCATCACAATCTCTAACCACTCCAACCACTTCTATCCGAGAATCACGAGTCAAAAGGTCAGATAATATCTTACCCAGCAACAGTGAGTATTCAACAATTAGTACCTTAATCTTCCTCATCTAAAATCCTCCATTAGAAAAAGAGGGGAAGCTTAAATCAAATGTTGAAAGAATGTAGGTTGCTGAACCTACTATAGTTCCTATAATTCCGTTACCGTTTTTCCGCATAACCATTATTTTATCTCTCTGCAGGTTTGTCATAAACGTCACTTCGCTTTTTGAATTTGCTGCTTCACCATCCGAGGAAATTATGAGGCAGCGCTATGTGCTGTATTTTCTCTTTCAGAGATCCGTTAAAAGTCTTTGAGAATATAAGATTTGTGAATTTATCCTCAAAATATCCGTTTTTTTACACATTATTAATTTAGGCTTGAGAGAATATTTTAAATGTTTGTGAATAATATGGTTAAAAGCGAGAAAATTGAAATAAGAATAACCATCCGTGGAAGGATGGCTGAAAGATTCATATGGTTGAAGGATAGGTTTGGCGTAAAAAATAACTCCGAGCTACTCAGACTATTAATAAGCCTAGTCTACAGATCTGAAAGAGAATTAGCCTACGCATATGCAATAATAGAGGAACTAGAAAGGAGGAGAACATAATAACCCCTCAACTTTTTTTATTCTTTTACATGTAAAAATTAAATTTTTATGATAAAACAAGAATAGTAGTTATATACGTTTATGGAGGAGCTTGATGTCTGAGCCTGATTCAACAATTTGTCGAGATGTTTTACTTGCGTTCATGGGGCATGTTCTCGTAAGCCAGTATGGAGAAGAAGCGCTTGATGTTTTAACAAGATGGAATCATGAGAAAATAAAGGAAAGATGGAGGGAAATAGCAAAGTCTACAGGAAGAAATGACCCTGAATATTTACTTTGTCTCTTCAACAAAAAAGTTCACGAGTTTGAGGTGATCAGAAAAAATAGAAAGGTTCTTGAAGTGAAAGTAACCAGATGCATACATGCGGAAACCTTCAAGAAATTAAATGCAGCTCATATAGGACAAAAACTAATATGTAGCGGCGATGAAGCAGTAACCGAAGGTTTTAACCCCAAAATAAAATTTATTAGGCCAAATTTGCTTATGGTCGGAGACGATTGCTGTCATTTCATCTGGGAACTCCAAGAATAGATTAACCAATAAAAACTCTTCGTTTAAAGATTAATATATCTCCCATTTTTCATTCTGTAATAAAATAAGTTTCATGCGAGGCTAAATGAATCATGAAATATCGAGAGTTCATCTTTGATGCTGGTAAAGGATACGTTAGAAATGATAAAATCGAAAAGATGCGAAATATTGACGCCATAATTTTTGATTGTGATGGGGTACTGATAGATACTAAAGACTCCTATGACAAAACTATCCTAAAAACAGTTGAATACGTGCTTGATGGATTTACAAATTCTTTCTTCCCAAATAATTTAATTCCAGACGAAATAGTATTTTTATTTAAGAGAAGCGGGGGATTCAATAGCGATTGGGACATATGCTACGCCATCCTAATGTTTATAATATTTAATTTACCAAAAGAATACCGAAGTTTTCTTCAAAAAGCCATAAAAAATATAGATCTCGCAAAAAATCCTCTCGAAAAATTTCTGCTAATTAAGAATAGCATGAGCAAATACGACCTACATAAAATGGTGAGTAAAAATCACATTGAAGAAATCCTTGAAAATTTAAAAATTTTCGCAGAGAAGATGGATGAATCCGGCATATTATTGGCCGATAAAATACTAATGAATTCAATCGACAAATCTGCTAGAGAACTATATAAAAAACTAAAGCTCATTCTGTATTATCCTCCAAAGTATGGGAAAAGCATAATTCCAACAGTCTATGAGGAAATATTTTGCGGTCCAGAATTGACAAAAAAGATCTTCGGGTCTCCCCCTCTATTCTATAAAGGACGCGGATTAATCGAGAATGAACGAATCATAATAAAACATGAAACGCTTGATCAACTGGCGGGTCTCCTTGGTAAAGCGAATTTCGGAATAGCTTCCGGAAGCAGATTTATACCCGCCAAGTACATTCTAGGAGATCTATTAAATTATTTTAAACGGGATGCCATGATCTTCCTAGACGATATAGAGGGAGAAGAAGAAAAATTAAAGAGTGAAGGGAAGATCTCTGCTAATCTTGTTAGACAGAGCGTTTTAATGAAGCCAAATCCATTTTCGTTAATTAAGGCAGTTGAAGGATTGAAGGAATGCAATCTACCCTTATATATCGGTGATTCCATGGAAGATTTTGCAACAGTTGAAAATGCTAGAAAGAGAAATTATGATTTCATTTTTGCGGGAGTGTATTCTCAATCCAACTTCAAGGACGAGCTCCTACAAAGTTTTCTTAGAGCTAAAATTGAAATTATATTGCCATCAGTTAATGAATTACCTACAATTTTAAGAGAGATCCGGAAAGAATAAGTGATCCGCTATTTTATGATGGAAAAACAAATATAACTAACGGGGTTGATTTATTAAGCGAGTAAAAATGGGCAGAAAACTGTTAATGGTTCTTCTTATTTCACTGCTTTTTCTCATATCAATAAAAGATTTTGCAACATCCGATTCTAATAACCTTCATTTAAGTAGCGAAGGAATATGGTTAAAAGGTGACATGCATATGCATACAATTTTTAGTGATGGGGCTCCAAATACAGTGGAGGATCGCGTGCAACAAGCTAGAAAAAACGGTCTAGACTTCATCATAATCACAGATCATGTTACGGCTGAAACTGATAGAAAAACCCTGATTGCTTACTATAATGCGGTTTTAAAGGCTGATGAATCCAATCCTGACATCACGGTGCTATGGGGTTTTGAATGGACTTATAGATGGCATATATTAGGTTACGGCCTAACTCCTGATGATGTGGAGCTTCTAAGTGAAAATATTCAGGAAGCGATTACAGCAATTAATAACGCTGGCGGAATTGCATTTTTTGCACATCCAGATTGGAGCGGTGCATCCTATAATGATCTTTATGTTCTCAAAGGCCTCAGAGGCTTTGAGGGCTTTAATTATGGTCACATGGAGAGCTTCATCAGACCTGGGGGAGAATGGGACGCTCTTCTAATGTCTGGTAAAAACTATATTATAATTGGAGGAAGCGATGCACATGGTAGTGAAGAAGCTGGGCAATGGGGAACAACTTTTGTTTATTGTCCAAACGCGACAAAAAAGGGGATAATTGAAGGACTTAAGAGAGGATGCGTGTATTTCTCTGAATCTATTCCCATAAATGGTTCATGGAGACCCGTTTTTAGATTGGGGTTCACAGTTAATGGAACATTAATGGGTCAAACAATTATGCTTCCTTCTGAAGAAGATGAAGTTACAGTTAATCTCCAGATAAACTTGTCGATTGTTGAAGGAAAAAGTTTCATTCATACGATATCTATAATATCGAATGGTAAGATTGTAAAAAGTATTTTCGGTGGGACCTCGTCCAGATTCTCTTCAGATATTCTAATTCCTCATGTTAAAGTTCCATCATACTTTCGGGTAATAGCCAATGATACTAATGGCAAATATGTAGTATCTAATCCAATCTTTATTGGTAAATTCGCCGCTAAAATGGAAAATCCAGCAAATAATATTCTCCGAGGAATTTACCTATTCTCCTTCTTATTGATAGCGATAGCTTCAATAGCTGTTATAGTAAAGCATCTAAGAAATAAATCAAAATTCCAGCCTCCATCTACCTAAATTGTAAATAAATTGTAGAGGAGAAGTTAAAACAATTTTGTTACGTAAATCTTATATGTTGTTAAGGTTTTCTTTTAAATCTTGGAATTCGAGGCGCTGGAAATGCTGTTCAATAATCCCTTCAAGAAAGATGGAAATTGGTATAAGGGTGCAATCCATGTTCACACCACAAATAGTGATGGTAGGCTGTCCCCACGTGAGGCAATAAAACTCTACAAAAAATATGGTTATGACTTCATGGTTATAACTGAACATGGGAAAATTTTCGATTATAGTTCCCTATCTACTCCAGATTTCTTGCTGATTAATGGTGTTGAGTACGGCGTTGGAGAAATGACCAATGGCATCAGCTACCATATAGTGGCCATAGATGTTCCAGCGGATCTCAAGCTCAAAAACGATAAGTCCACTCAATCCGTAATTGATCAAATACGATCAGCTGGCGGTGAAGCAATAATTGCTCATCCTTACTGGTATGGAATGAACCTTATCGATTTAATAAGACTCAAAAATTATATTGGTATAGAGGTATTTAATTGGGGTTGCGAAGGAGACATTGGTGGAGGTAGAGGACTCTCCTCCGTCCATTGGGATGGAGTATTAAGTGCAGGACACAGAGTTTTCGGCTTCGCCGTGGACGACGTTCACTACTACACTTATGATGTTGCTGGTGGATGGATAATGGTCAAGGCTCCAGAATTAACGAAGGAAGACATCATGGAAGCCATTAGAAAAGGAGAATTCTACTCCTCAAGCGGACCAAAAGTTCTAAACCTGGAAGTCTCGGAAGAAAGAATACGATTAGAATGTGATGGAGCTAGATTCATAAACTTTGTAACAATTCCAACGGTAGGTAAAAGGCTGGATGCTGAAGGTAATAAACCTCTAACCTACTGCGAGGTTGATGTATCGAAGGATTTATTTTTCGGAGGAAAACCGAGAGGGTACATAAGGATCGAGCTCGAGAACAATGAGGGAAAGAGATGCTGGCTCAACCCAATATTTCTAGATTAAATAGTGTAAAAAGTTTGTATCTACTCAGAAAATTTTTTAAAGGAAGAAGACATTAGAAAAGATAATTGGGGAAAAATCTTGTCTGAAGAGGAGGTAGTGATCAAAAAGTTCTGGAGCAGACCGCTACTAGGATTAGCTGGACTAACGCCGAGAGTATTAGTTATCGCCGCGATCTTATGGTTCATTAACAACTACATGTATCTCCTATTCGAAACAAAATACGTAAGCACTTCAGCCTATCAGATCCCAGCAGGCATATACCTCATATTCCTTCTTCTAATAGATGTCGCTCTTTCACGAAGCAAGAGAGGGAACCTCAGTGGAGCAGAATACGCCGTATTAATAAGCCTCGGCGCAGTTACACTCGGTCCAACCGGATGGATAGGTAACGCGTGGGCAACAAATTGGGGGATCTCACCAGTAGCGTTTCTAACTCACTTTTACACAGCGAATCCAGACTACTGGAACCTCATTCCTCCCTCTTGGATACCTAAAAACTCTGCGCTAATAGACACTTGGATAAGTGGTGGTCCACTAGATTGGGGTCCATGGATTGGTCCGTTCTTCCTTTGGAGCATTTATTATCTTGTACTTGTGGTTTCAGTATACTTCTTCCAGCTACTATTCCGTAAACCAATAATCGACGTTGAAAGAGCTCCTTTCCCATTTGCAATGGGTACAATTGAATTTATAAAGCATGTGAAGGAAGAGGAAAATCGGAGGTCGGTTTTCTCACCGAGAAATATACCTGAATTCCCAATGTTCTGGTTCGGCGTCTTCATGGGAATGTTCGTTATTGGTTCCTATACGTTCTCAGCGTGGATGCCATGGATTATCCGAGGTTGGCCGGAATTTAATATTCCATTCCTCTCAAGCACAGGCGGCGGTGGATGGCTGTATCTAGACGTTTACTTAAGAGATGTACTGCCTGGCCCCTCATGGGTATTTCAGTTCGACTGGACTAGAACTTGGGCGATAACGGCTTTCGCGCCTATGAACGTTCTGTACACGGCGATCATAACGATGATAGTCATCCAATACATAATTCCCCTAGTAGGAGTCTCCGCAGGAGTCCTCGATTGGAGCTATAGGGGAGACTTCTGGGCCAGCTGGTACTATGAGGAGCAGGCACAATACGGTTTCGCCTTTGATCACTTAGGAATCGGAGGGTGGCTCTATGGCCTAGGCGTAGCGGCTATTCTATTAAATTGGAGACACATAGCTTCAACCATTCGGAAAGCTATTAGTGGAGAGCCTAGAGACCCAAGCGAACCATGGTCTTGGAGAACAGTCTGGATAGTCTGGCCGCTAACGGGAA
>CAZWWD010000004.1:0-21715 GCA_964637155.1 uncultured Candidatus Bathyarchaeia archaeon | reverse complement strand
CCAAGCGAACCATGGTCTTGGAGAACAGTCTGGATAGTCTGGCCGCTAACGGGAATAATATCTATAGGATTCATGATAGCTTTTGGCGTACCAGCTATCTTGGCAATAGTATTATATATACAAGTTCTGTTGCTGTGTATGTTTGCTGCAATAGTATTCTCCAAATTCGGTATGGGCATGGCAGAGAACCTTCGCTGGGACTACGTGTCCGCGCCGCTGAAGGACCTCGGAAGCGCGCTTGGATATTGGGGTAATCCGCCTGGAACAGCAGCATTAACTACGATCGCATTTTCCAATTTAACCCTCAACTACGTTCCTTGGCATTACGGCTGGCAGACTTGCGGCGGACTTGGGGTACATAGGCTCAGTAAAGATTTGGGCGCCGATGAACGGGCAGTTAGTATAGCAGTGCTAATAAATATGGTGTTCATACTTCTAATTCTGGGGCCAATAACATTCTGGTTTATACATGTCACTGGAGGTCGAGAGATGGCTGCTGCATACGGCTTGATTTACACAGGTGGCTGGGGCGCAGCCTACACGGCTGGCTCTCAACTTAATAGCCTACTTGACAACAGAACTGAGGAACTATTCACATTCATTGTCAACCCATATCCAGCAGCTGTCGCAGGCTTCATCGCATGTATCATTGTGTGCTTTCTGCACGCCCGCTTCGCTTGGTTCTTCTTGGATCCCGTGGGCATATTAGTCGGCGGCTCCGCATATTACTGGTGGCCTTCCTATGGAGGAAGCATCCTAATGATGACCGCCATAAGATTTCTGATAATGAAGATCGGTGGGGCAAGAGTATACAGCAGATACTGGATCCCGTTCGCAATAGGCGTAATCGCAGGAATGGTTGTGCCAAATATATTTGTAGGTATAATCCTACAAATGCTAGGCTACTTATAGGAGGCCTCAATCAATTTTGGGAAAGAAAACCGGTGCTAAAAGAATTCCGGTGATCCTAGTAGCTGTAATAATCTTCCTATTTTTTTCTTCCATACCCCTCGGCCTTTCTTCTTTAGCACTAAATGAACCTGTTAAAATCTTCGAGAATAATGTTAATGAAATAAATCTCAATATGCCCGAATCATTAAATAATGTGATAAATCATATTCGTACCCTCTCAAGCTTCCAGTCGAGAGTTCCCGGTTACCCAGGCCATCAGGAAGCTGCCAATTACATTGTTAATAAATTCAAAGAATATGGCCTCGAACCGGGAGGAGAAAACGGATACCTGCAGTATTTTAATTTAACCATTCCGGTAGATCTCGGAACCGAAATAAAAATTCCATCGAACGGTCAAACCTTTAAAGCGTATCCCTTATGGCCTAACCTAATTCAGACATGTAAAACTCCTGAAGAAGGATTAACGGGAAAACTAATATATGTTGGCACTGGCTCCTTAAGCGAGCTTAATGGATTAGACTTAGAGGGCGCAATCGCCCTTATGGAATTTAATAGTAAAAGAAACTGGCTGAACCTAGTTAAATTAGGAGCCAAAGCAGTAATTTTCATTGAGCCAGAATACACAACACGCATCGAAGCGGAAAGTAAATTTCTTCTAACCCCACTCTATTTCCCCCGACTTTATGTGCAAAGAGATGTTGGTGAAACGCTGAAAGATCTTGCCAAGAACAATACAATCGTGCAAATAACTTCTAATATGGTGTGGAAGCAAATTAAAGACCAAAATATAATTGGAATCATCCCGGGAGAAAAATACCCAAATGATGTAATTGTTCTAACAGCCCACTACGACACGTGGTCCATCGTCCCACACTTTGCACCGGGTGCCGATGATGCTTCAGGGATAGCAGCTCTCCTCGAAATGGCTAGATTACTGAAGAAATATCCGCCCTCAAGAACAGTTATGTTTGTAGCCTTATCCGGTCACTGGGAAGGACTTGCCGGAGCCAGAGAATTCGTCGAATACTATTATTTTTCAGAGGCTGTTCAGAATGGAACCATCCGCCCATGGATCTTTATTAATTATGATTTTTCATCCGACAGTAATAGAATAGGGTATCTGGGATTGGGTGGGGGAACATGGACGGGTCTGGTGGGAGGAACATTTATGTTACAGCGCTATCTACGCATATACAGAATTTTCGCAAATACCTACTTGCCTGCGCTAAGAGAAAAAGGATATGACACTTCCCTCATAACAAGTGGTGAAGGCTTTGATTATCCGATTCCAACATCCTCAATAAGCGATATTGAACCCGCCATCCTCACGGGGACAATAGCTTTTGCATTTCGAACAACATATTCTCTAAGAATCGGTTGGAACACACCGTTCAGTACATTTAACATGGTAATTCCCGAGAATCTGGAACCCCAGCTAACGTTTGCCTTTTATATTTCCCTCTTTATTGCAAATCAAGAAGATTTTGGGGTTGAATGGAAGAGGCCGTTCAGAGGATATGAAACTATAGCTGAAGAGCAGTATGGCTTCAATATAGTTGTTGGCGATGTAGTTGTTTATGATAGGCGAAAAGGCTTCTACACTAACGAGCCGCTTCTCAGAGACGAATTAAAAATATTGGTGGTTGCAACTCTTCGCTATTCGCTTCTAGATCCCTTCTCTAAAATAATAACTATGGCGGATAAAAATGGAACCTATAGAATCGTCGGGGTTCCTGGATATAGGTGTAGTAATCTGGCTCGCCCCCCAGAATTTGGTGCATCCGCCACAACGCATAGCGGTAATGTTATAGATCTATCTGCATATGTAATGAATGAGACAACTGGAAAAATAGTGTATGCCAAAGATTTAGGAGCGCATGGTGAAAGCACATATCCATCCATGGATATTTATGGACATTACCAATGGTGGGTTCCATTCCCAACGTTCGTCAGAATAGTTGTCTTTAAATGCGGCACACTAGTTTTAACAGATATAATAAACCCAACGAACCTAAAGGCTCCGAAATTTAACATAAATACCCGCGATGCTCTTGAACCCTTCCTTCTAAATATAGAAGTTAGGTCTCATGAAGGCCACATACCCCTAGAAATGTATGGGATGATATCTCCGCCAGACACATATGAGGATTTAGCGCTTATCTTTATTCCAGTAGAGTTTGTTAACGTGAGATCAGTGGAGTTCATCCTTAAGTATGGGAAATCCTTCATCATCAAAGGTTTGCTAATGAATTCAACAAAGGAAAATCCTGAGGGAACCGGATACTTCGTTCAAGGCGGCGAACAAAAGGTAATAACGTTAACACCCATCCACATCGCTAGAAGCCTCTTTTACCTTAATGATAAACGTCTAAAAGATCTTCACTCATTCAACGTGTGGGTTCCCATATCTGAAGAACAGCATGAACTAGCCCGAGAAAATTTGCAGAAAGCCGAATATTACCTAGAGAGAAAAGATTACGAAAAAGCCTATCTATACTCAATGTTGACTTGGAGCTATGAGGTAATGCCCTATCACGCAATTTTCGGAACAATCCAGCAAGTACTAATTACAACAGTCTTCTTCTCTATCCTTCTAATTCCATTCTCATTCATGCTGGAGAAAATCCTATTCGATAAAATAGGAAAAATTAAGATAGCTCTGATCTCGGTCATCTACATAATAACATATCTTATTTTCTCTTATTTGAATCCGGGTACAACCCTAGCCACCAACTCCGTTATGGTTATGATAGGCTTTATCACACTAATATTAGCGATATTCACATTCTATGTCTTGGTTAATGGTTTTATTAACGTCTTAAAAATGTTCCGCACAAAACTCATAGGTCCACATTTTGTTACAAGCAAATTTGCATCTGTAGCTTCAGCATCATGGTCCGTCGGCGTCGGAAATATGAGAAGGAGGAAAACTCGCACTCTCCTCCTCTTAATCACCCTTACATTAACATTCAGCGGCTTAGTCTCATTAACTTCAATATCTGTGCTAAGCGTTACTCAAATTAAAGCGGAAAAGGCTCAGGCACCATATAATGGTATGCTAATAAAATTTAGGAGAGAAGAGTACGTCGAAAGAGTATCGGATCTTCTTCCCAAAATAATTGGAAACGCCCTAGAAAATGCCATAGTCTCTCCAAGATCATACATAATCTTTCCTTACACTGAAACCATGGGCTTTCCACATGCATGGGTGAAAGGAACAAATGGTAGTACCACTGTAAAAGCAATGGTTGGCTTCACACCCCAAGAGAGCAACGTATCGCACATAGATGCTTTCCTAAAAGATGGAAGATGGTTCCAAGGCTTCGATAAGTACGTTACGATAATCAGTGAAAAACTAAGCGCGAGTATAGGCGCTGAAGTTGGAGATGAAATAAACATATTGGGATTAAGGTTAAAGGTCATAGGAATCGTCAGTGAGGAAATCGATTATTATAAAGATATCGATGGTTCATCACTTTCCCCCAAAGTAACTGCGGTTCTGGAGGAAGGTCCAGCAAAGTTTCAAATAATCTCTCTCACTGATACAATTTTGGTTCCCTATAAATTGGCAAGAGATCTTGATGGAAAAATCTTTTCCATAGCTGTGAAAAGCGAAAATAAAACCCAAATGCTAATTTTAGCCGATCACCTAAATACGTTAAGTCAACAAGAGTATCAAGTCACCGTTTTCTTCAACGGATCATTATATAAATTCGGCTACGTCAAAGGTCTCTCAATTAAAGGAACCTCCCTCTTCCTAATGCCCTTAATAATCTCAGTGCTAATAATATTCAACACGGTTTTAGGTTCAGTTTATGAAAGAAAGAGGGAAATAAGCATTCTTTCACTAGTTGGTTTGGCTCCATCTGAGATCTCAATGATGTTTATTGCTGAGGCGGCGGAATACGCCATCCTGTCAGTAGTTATAGGATACTTAGGCGGCATAATGGCGGCGAAAATATTATTACAAGTCGGAGTTTTACCGCTGGAACTCTTCCCGCAATTCACATCTACAAGCATGCTCATAGCCATGTCGATATTTATACTCATAGTTATGTGCGGATCCATATATCCATCCATACTCTCAGGAAGACTTGTCAGTCCATCCAGAAGGAGACGATGGGAGATCCCTGAACCCGTCGGAAATATTTGGGAGATCAATATGCCCTTCATTGTAGATGAGGAAGAAATGATCGGCTTCTTATCATATTTAGGCAATTACCTGAAAAATAATCCACAGGAATCCTTCGAAATAGAAACAATATCGATCCAGGAAGAAACTATTAGAGACAGAAAGATCAACTCTCTCTACTTAGAAATGAGACTTGCCCCCTTCGCTACACAAACAATCCAAAAAGTTATTATAAGACCTGTTCCAGAAAAAGGGAATAAAATGCGGCTGCAATGCTGGATCAATCTAATTTCGGGAATAAGAGACGTTTGGAAGCGTAGTAATAGGAGCTTCATTAATGTTATCCGAAAACAGATGTTAGTTTGGCGGTCACTAGAGATGAACGAACGGTTAAGATATATACGTAAGCCCTTTTCACTCGATTAAAAGGATTGGATGGAGTTCATAATGGGAATGAAAAGAGAAGAGCCGGAAAAATTTGAATCCGGATTAACCTTCGTTTCCTCCATATCTTTCTTCTATGCAGCATTATGTTTGCTTCCAGTAGCCCTATACATGTCTATGATGACTGGAACAACCGCCACGTTTTCAGCTTATGTCGGAATATTACTTTTCTCCGAACTAATGAGGATGAGCGGGCGGAAATTGAAACCGCAGGAAATCTTTATCCTCTATTACCTTCTAGGATACTCCAGTAGCTGGTTTCCATTCTATGATTACGTATACAGAAGATATTACGTTGAATCCCCCATAAGCTTCATGTTCACTGATCCATACTCCGGAAAACCTGTACCCTATGTTGTACCATATTGGTGGGCGCCGCCCTATGGCAGCCCATATTATAAGATTCCCGGGGGATACGCCGCTTTAGTCAACCAGTATATGTTAGTTCCAATTTTACTTGGCATTCTAGGCTATTTCATATGGTGGCTGGCTGAATCCTCCCTGGCACTAATCATATCACAATTATATCTGGAGGCCGAGCCCCTCCCCTTCCCACTAGCGCAGATAGACGCTGAGATGATAACTACCCTAACCGAGAGAGATACTAAAAGAATGATTCCTCTTATATTAGGTGGAGTGGTAGGTGCGGTATGGGGTTTTGTTCTCTACGCGTTTCCGTTTATTTCTCAGCATGTAGCTGGGATCCCATATAGCTTCATACCTGTCCCATGGGTTGACATGACCAATCTTCTAGAACAATATATGCCGGGCGCAATTTTCGGCATAGCAACTGATCTTATAGCATATTTTTCCGGCTTCTTCCTGCCGACAAGCCTAGTTATCCAAATGGTGGGCGGCTCATTTGCAATATGGATTGTAGGTAACTGGCTTACGGCTAGAGGTTTTCTATCGCAATATTTCCCTCAGTGGCGATCAGAATACACCTATGGGATGCCCATAAGCTTAATCTGGCAGAGGAGCTACCTTTGGGTTTGGGCCAGCTTCCAGGTTGGAGTAATCTTTTCAGCCGCCGTTATTCCAATAGTCATAAGGGCTAAAACAATCTACTCTTCCTTCAAAAGTTTAATGTCTCTTAAAAAGTATGAGAGACGATATGGTGCTCCACCTCTACCCATTTTGTTAGCAATGTTCTTTGCGGGAACAGGTCTTTCACTAGTAATCTTCCACATTCTTATACCAGACTTTCCAGTATGGTTATCCGTCTCATTCTCAATCGGTTGGACTTTCCTTTACGCCTTATCCAGTGCACGCGCTATTGGAACCACAGGAAGCCCAATCCCAGTTCAATTTTCTCCGATCACAGGTGCAACTGGCTTAGCAACTCCAATCTTCTGGAACGGTATAATTTTAGCTACAGGCTATAACAAGCCAGACATATGGTTTATTGCACCATACGTCAGAGGCGACTGGGCGGCCGGTTGGGTTCAAACACTAAAAGTTGCACAGCTAACAAGAACCAAATTCTTCGACTTCTTCAAAGGAATCCTCATAATTACCCCTCTGGTCTGGATTATGAGCTTCATCTATGTAGGGTTCTTCTGGCAAATGGCTCCAATACCCTCCTCAACATATCCGTGGACAGCCATTTCATGGCCAATAAATGTAATTTCATCCAATCTTTGGGTGTCACGTTCACTTAAAATATTTAAGCCAGACCTGCTTATAGGAGCCTTCATTGGAATGTCCATAATTGGATTAGTGGGTGAGCTCCTATTAACCCGGTTCATACCCTTCTCAATGATAGGTCTCGTAACTGGAATGTTCACTCTGCCACCCTATTCAATGGCAATCCTCATATCAAATCTGTTAGGTAGATTCGTCTTTAATCGAATTCTAGGACGGGAGCGATGGTCTCAGATCCGTGCTCCCCTATGTGCTGGCATAGCCCTCGGCGAAGGAATAATCGTAGCCCTCGGCATATCAACGGTATTAATTTATAAGTCAATGTGGTCCTTACCATTCTAAAATGATCGAACAACCCGATTTACCATTAAAAACAGAATATATGTAAAATAAAAATCACAAGAGACGATATCATAATTCCTAAAAGCGGCGCTAAAATCGCTCCAGCCAGAATATGGAAGGCAGTTCTTTTATTCATTAACGCAACCTTTTTAGCGAAACCTATACCAATTATTCCGCCTGTTAGGGCTTGAACAAGCGACACCGGAAGCCTAAATTGAGTAAATAGGTGAACCGTGAAAGCGCCGCTAAATTGCGCTACAAAAACATTTAGGGGGCTCAATCTAATAATCCCCTTGCCAACCGACTTCACCATCCCTCGACTTAAAAAGTAGACTCCTATAAAAGATGATAGCCCAAGCATCGTGAGATTTAACCAGGCATCCGGTATAAAAGGACTGTAAATGCCGCTGATTAAACCAAGAGTATTTGCGCCCAATGAATAAGCCAAATAGAAAGTGAGAACCAATGAGATCCTACTGTAAAGAAAGCTTAACGTTAATAAGTTTTTGATACTGTGCATTACGCGATTTACTATCGCGCTTATAATCGCAGATAAAAAAGCTGCAAAAAAGGGCGTAACAATCCATAAAACTAAAATTATGGTAATAAAACCCCAGTTTATATTTAATCTATTAGTTAATCCAATCCCTATAGTGGCGCCTATAAGACTATTAGATAGTGGAACGGGTAAACGGAAGAAGGTTGCGACCGCTAACACTATTATTGCGGTAACAGTTATAACTAAAGTTGCTTCTAAATCGGCTTCGAGAAAGATCCCGCCGAAAACTGTTTTACCAAGCTTCCCCCCCTCAAGCATCACCCCCAAGAAGATTCCTAAAAAAACTATTCCAGCGGCAAAAGAAAATTTAACAAATCCCGAACCCACACATGTTCCAAAACAAACTGGAGCATTATTAGCACTTACAATCATGCAAATAATGAAGCTCAACACAAAAAGTAGAAGCAAACTAGACATCATTACGCTCTTACCTTTGTCACTATCTTTATCAAAGCCTCTGAGGAACGGGCTGCAGCATCAATTATCTCATCTAGAGTGAGTAGAAAATCTTTTAATTCTATGAGCGTCAGCGTATCTATCTCTGATCTATAAGAGAAAACGATTTCAAGCAATTTCCACTTTGCATCATCCGCCTCCTCCTCTATCTCCTTAACCTCGATAGCTTTTGCAATAGTATGTTCCACATTTCTCTCTACTTCTTGCAGAGCTTCCTTCAAGCTCTTAACAGATTTCGTGATCTTATTTAGGAAAGCATCCAATGGTATATCCGAAGATTCATAAAGTCTTCTTATAATCCAATTTAGTTGCGTTCTCACTAAAATTTGAGATGATTTCTTCGCAAAATCAGCTATATCATCCACATTTTTAATAAAATCCAAAAAGTCTTCACGTAGATCTGAAAAGAAAGCTCCCTCACATATTGCAACCAGTAGCTTAAGGTTAGTCTCGTCGGCGAAAGCTTCACGTATTGATATCATCTCTATTTTCGTTCTAATTATTCTAGATAACTCATGTGTAGACTCCTCCTTAAGCAAAGAAATCAATGATCCTAGCTCATCTATAACCTCAATAATTAAATCCATGTACTCATTAAGCAACCTAAGAATAGTTCTTTCCTTCCGCCCAATCAAAGGAAAGGAAAGTTTAGGGATTCTCATTCGCTTGTCCCTCAACACCTAGTAAATTATCATGATTAATTATAAATGCCTTCCCTTTTCAGCCGCTTTTAAGCTTGTTAAGCTAGCTTAAAATCAATAATAAACCCAAAAAATTTCGCTTTATCGCCTAAAAAATATATTCTACTGTAAGTGAAAGATAAGAGTGTCTCTAAAAATAAAAAATGGTGAGTTGGATGGAACCATATTCATTTAATTTTCCAATATGGGTTGAATTCGGGAAAGGATCTAGCAGAAAGGTGGGTGAAATAGCAGAGAAAATGGGCTGGAAAAAGGCTTTCATAGTAACTGACTCCGGGATCAGAAAAGCTGGCCTACTCGACGGGATTATTGAAGCATTAGAATCCCACAAGGTTCTTTATTACATATACGACAAAGTTCAACCAAACCCCACAGATATAGGCGTTGAAGATGCAGCTAAGCTTGTTAAAGAAGAAAAATGCGATTTCATCGTTGCGGTTGGAGGCGGCAGCTCAATGGATACCGGGAAGGGAGCAGCCCTATTAGCCACTAACCCAGGTGGAATTAAAGACTATGAAATCCGCGGCATGGAAGATCTTGCAATAGGAAAAATAAAAAATCATCTTCTGCCGTTGATAACGATACCTACAACAGCTGGCACCGGAAGTGAAATAGACTTTTGGGCTGTTATAACTGATACAGAAAGAAAATTTAAAATGGTTTTAGGTCAATCCCCACTTTATCCCGGAGGCCCCTATCTTGGAGCAATGTTCGCTTTAGTTGACCCGCTTTTAACCGTAACTCTCCCGCCAGCACAAACAGCGTCCACAGGCATTGATGCTCTCTCCCATGCTATTGAAACCTATGTTGCCAAGGGCTCCCCGCCATTCGTAGAACCACTTGCCCTCCGCGCCATTGAGTTAATATCCAAATATCTGCCAGTGGCTTACGCGGATGGCAGTAATATTGAAGCAAGAGAAAACATGATGTTTGCAGCACATATCGCAGGGATCTGCGAAAACTTAGCGAATTGTGGTATTATGCATTCACTGGGGGAAGTTGTAGGTGGAATGTACTGGAAAATTCCTCATGGCGTTGCAATAGCTGTATTTATGCCTAAAGTTATGGAGTTTAATCGTATATCAGTTCCCGAGAAGTTCAAGAAAATTGCTATTGCAATGGGCGAAAATGTGAGAGGCTTATCCCTTAGAGAAGCCTCTTTGAAGGCTATAGAAGCCATTAAAAACTTGCTTGAAGATTTAGAATTACCCAAAAATCTCAGGAGTCTAGGTGTAGAGGAGAAGAGTCTTCCTGAAATTGCTAAAAAAGCCATGGAAACCGTGGAACTTGAGGGGAATCCGAGGAAGGCAACTTATGAAGATCTGTTGATGATAGCTAAAAGCTGCTACTGAGGGATCATCTCCTTTAAATTTTTTAATTAGAAATTAGCCGCTACATCGATTTTGTAATTGATGTTTAATGGTGAGAAAATGAGTAAATTGAGAACCCATCTTTATGAATTTCATAAGAAACATGCCCGGCTTACTGATTTTGCCGGTTTCGAAATGCCCCTATGGTATGAGGGCATAGTCCCTGAGCATATGTCTGTTAGGAACTCTGTGGGAGTTTTCGATGTAACTCATATGGGACGATACTTAATTACTGGAAGCGACTCCACAAATTTTCTCAATTTTATCCTCACAAGGAACGTTTCTTTGATGGATGTTGGTCAAGGACGATACTCATTAATGTGTAATGAAGCAGGCGGAATAATCGATGATGTATTCGTTTTTCGTCTTGAAGAAGAAAAATTCCTAATTGTCTGTAACGCCTCCAATCGAGAAAAAGATTATAGCTGGATGAAAGCTCATGTACGAAATTTTTCAGTGAAAATACTTAATATTTCCAACACTACTGCCATGTTTGCAGTTCAGGGACCTAAATCCCTCAACACTTTACAACTAATAATGAATTCAAGCCTCAGCAATCTATCCTATAACAGTGGAAGACCAATGGAAATTGATGACCTCAACCTTTTCGTTAGCAGAACAGGATATACTGGAGAAGATGGATTTGAGCTTCTTTTATGGGATTGCCCATTAGATAAGCCTGAAAAAGCATATAAATTATGGAATATGATTCTTGAGGCTGGGAAAAATTATGGTATAAAACCATGCGGTTTAGGGGCTCGCGACACCCTTAGAATCGAAGCTGGCTTCTGCCTTTACGGAAATGATATAAACGAGACAATAACCCCGCTGGAGGCAAAATTGGAATTTGCAGTCCACTTCGAAAAGAGTAGCTTCATAGGTAAAGAAGCGCTTCTAAAACAGAAATCCGAAGGAATCAAACGCATAAGAGTTGGATTTCGTCTTTTAGAGCGTGGAGTTCCACGGCCAAAATACAAGATTCTCCTTAATAATAGAGTTATAGGCGAAGTAACCAGTGGAACTTTTTCCCCTCTGCTTAGATGCGGTATAGGTATGGGCTATGTTCCACCGGAGAACGCAAACCCAAAATCTTTAGTTAATATTCTAATTCGAGGAAAAAAGGTTCAGGCAGAAATAGTAGATATGCCATTCTATGACACTATGAAGTATGGGCGAAAGAGAAAGCTAAAATAAGCAAAAATTAAGCCATATATTCCAAAAAATAAATTAATAGGTTAACTTTGAGACTTAAAAGGTGTTAAATATGCCCAATACGGAGTCGCAAAAATCTTCTTTCAAAGTTAATGAATATGAAATTCGTACTGACAGATTTTATACTAAGGAGCATGAATGGGTTCTAATCGAAAAGGATGGGAAAGCAAGAGTGGGCATAACCGATTACGCCCAAAAAAGTCTCCATGACATTGTTTACGTTGAAACACTTGAGATAGGATCCACAGTAAGACAGATGGAGTCTTTAGGCAATGTAGAATCAATAAAATCTGTCTCAGAAATCTTCGCTCCACTATCCGGAAAAATAATCGAGATTAATGAAAAATTAACTGAAGAACCAGAGCTCATAAATAAGTCACCCTACGATGAAGGCTGGATAGTTATTATAGATCCATCCGCGCCAGATGAAGAAATAGAAAACTTGCTGACTCCGGAGGAATACGGTAAATTAATCGATAATATACTTAAAGGCAAAAAATAAAAGGCTAAAATTCCTTCTACTATTTTTGTTTTTTCATCCTTTTCTGATACATTCTCCAGCTTAAGCATAGGCTTCTGGGATGGGATGCCTTAACTTCATCCACTAAACCCACCGATGTATTGTAGGGTGCATTCCGAACCTTTTCAGGATTCTTATACGCTTCATCAGAGATTGAAGCTAGCACTTCAACGAATCTATCCAACTCTTCCATTGAAGCAGACTCTGTAGGTTCGATCATCAACGCCTCCTCAACTATAGAGGGAAAGTACATTGTTGGGGCGTGAAAACCATAGTCCAATATTCTTTTCGCAACATTTTTAGCGGTCACTCCAACATCGTCTCTTAAAGGAGAACAGCTAATGGTGAATTCATGCTTTCTAAGTTTATTTTTGCTATAAGGCAGTTTAAATCCTCTGATTTTAGAGAGTTTGCTTACTAAGTAATTAGCATTTAATACGGATATTTCCGCAGTTCTTTTGAGTCCCTCACCTCCCATCAAAAGAATATATGCGAAAGCCCGAACAATTATGTCAAAATTGAAGGGGAATCCTCTAACTTTTCCAATGGTGTGGGGAACATTATAGTCTAAGTAATATTTTTCCCCGTCATACCCAACTAAAGGTGCTGGTAGAAATTCCCAAAGATGTTTTTTAACGCCTACTGGCCCAGCACCCGGCCCTCCACCTCCATGAGGCGTCGAAAAAGTTTTATGTAGATTTAAATGCACGATGTCGAAGCCCATGTCTCCCGGTCGTGTTTTCCCCAAAATAGCGTTTAAGTTTGCTCCATCATAGTAAAGTAATCCGCCCGCATCATGGATTATTCCAGCAATTTCACATATTTTCTTCTCAAATATGCCTAGAGTGTTGGGGTTTGTCAGCATTAATCCAGCGGTTCTCGAAGAAGCAACCGACTTTAAAGCCTCCACATCCACGCACCCCTCATCATCTGTAGGAACAGTGATAACATTAAATCCTCCCATGGCTGCACTTGCAGGATTAGTTCCGTGCGCTGAATCCGGCACTATTATTTCTCTCCTCCTCTCTAATTCGCCATTAAGTTTATGATAAGCCCTAATTATCAATACTCCCGTAAATTCCCCATGAGCTCCCGCGGCAGGTTGCATAGAAAACCTATCCATACCTGTGATTTCAGCCAGCCATTCCTCAACCTTATAGACTATTTCCAGCATGCCTTGCATTGTTTCCTCAGGTTGAAGTGGATGTATCCATCGCACCTCAGGGAGGGAAGCTAACTCCTCATTTATTTTAGGATTATATTTCATTGTGCAACTACCCAATGGATAGAAACCATTATCTACTCCAAAATTCATTTGTGATAACCTAATGAAATGTCTAACAACCTCAATCTCCGAAAGCTCAGGCAGATTAGGAGGTTTCTCTCTCTTAAGATTTTTAGGAATAAAATTCTCAAGTTTTTCCCTATAATCTGATATTTGGGAATTACGACTTTTTCCGCTCTTTCTTCCAATCTCAAATATGATGGGTTCCCGCCATCTCGCTTGCCTAAATTCCTCCATTTTATTTAAGCCTCCAATATTTCGCTTAAACGATCATAAAGTCTATCAATATCAGATTGCGTATGCATCTCAGTAACGCAATAAAGGGAAGTTTCCCCAAGCTCAGGGAATTCATTCTTTAATTCCGCTCCACCTATTATTCCTTGCTTCAATAATTTCTGGTTCACCTCCCTAACGGAGACTGATGAACTATCAAAGTTCACCGTGAACTCTTTAAAATGATAAGCCTTAAAGAGTGGTACTTGTAATCCATTAATCTTAGAAAGTTTTTCTATCGCGTAAATTGTTCTAGATAATATCAGTTCACCTAATCTTCGAAATCCATCCGACCCGAGAAGAGCCATATAAACAGCCGCTCTCAAAGCACATAATGCTTCATTAGTGCATATGTTGGATGTCGCTTTATGCCGCCGTATATGTTGCTCACGTGTTTGAAGGGCCATGCAAAAAGCTATTTCCTTCCCATCTATGGTTGTTGTCATTCCAATTATCCTTCCAGGCATCTGTCTGATAAGCGAATTATCATCTTTACAAGCAAATATACCTAAAAGGGAGCCTCCGCCATTCATGTAATTTCCAAGGGGTTGGCCTTCACCTATAGCTATGTCAGCTCCATAATCTCCCGGAGGCTTCAATATTCCAAGAGATGTCGGATCAACGCCGACAATAAATAGGCTTCCAGCGTCATGAGCAATCTCAGCAATTTCCTCTACATTTTCAACTATAAACCCTAAATAAGAAGGATTTTCCACGTACACTCCAGCAGTATCCCTAGAAATCTTCTCCTTTAAATCTTCTAGGTCTATTTGTCCATTCTCCCTTTCTTGGTTTACCTCTAAAACTTTGATTCCGGCCGATTCGGTGTAATTTTTCAGGACAGCAAGTCTGCTGGAACTAATATAGTGCGGAATCAAAAATGTGTCTCTATGAGTCACCCGGGCTACCATTCTTGCAGCTTCACCTAAAGCTGTAGCCCAATCGTACATTGAACAGTTTGCAACATCCATCCCCAACAACTCGCATATCATACTCTGATACTCAAAAAGTGCCTGAAGAATCCCTTGACTTATCTCCGGCTGATACGGCGTGTAGCTCGTTAAAAACTCGCCTCTCAACGCTACGTTATCGACGACTGCCGGCACATAGTGAGGCCAAACACCTCCTCCAAGGAAGCAAAGCATATTTTGGAATGACTTATTCTTCTTTAGGATCCTTTCAGTCTCACGTCTAACCTCGAGTTCGGATAAAGGCCCCGGTATGTTTAGAGGTCTCTTTAGACGTATCCTCTCATCTATGTCGGAGAAAAGGTCGTCTATGTGCTTAATGCCTATTTCCTTCTTCATTTTCTCTTCGATTTCAGCCGTGTCATTTGGTATGTATCGATTAAACACTTCTTTCCTCCCCCTTTAAGGCGAATTATATTGTAGATTGTGTAAAATACAAAAAATTTAAAAGTTTTCCATAACATCTTATTTCTCTGTAAAATTTTAAGGGTGATCATATGTCAGAGCTGGTCGAACAAATAAAATCAGCCATACTAGGTTTTGAGGAAGAAAAACTCGTTGAAGTAGTAAAGGAAAGCCTAGAAAAAAATGTGAGTCCACTTGAGATCATAAATGCTTTAACTGGAGCCCTAGAGGAAGTCGGCCGAAAATTCGAAGAGGGTGAAATATTCCTTGTACATCTAGTAATGGCCGGTGAAACCACAAAGAAGGTAGTATCAGAATATCTGGAACCACTACTCAAAAAGTCTGGAACAGAGAGAAAGACTTTAGGTAGAGTTGTAATAGGCACGGTAGCTGGAGACATTCATGACATAGGCAAAAACATAGTTGCCGCTCTCCTCTTCTCCGCTGGATTCGATGTAATAGACTTAGGAAAAGATGTGCCAGTCGAAAAGTTCATTGAAGCTGTCAAGAAGCATAACCCCGACATCCTTGGAATGTCAGCCCTACTAAGCACAACATTACCAGTACAAAAAGAAGTCATTGAAGCTCTCAAAAAGAACAATTTGCGAGACAAGGTTAAGGTTATAGTTGGTGGTGCGCCGGTTACAGCTGAGTGGGCTCAGCAGATAGGTGCAGATGGCTATGCTGAAGATGCAGTAGAAGCTGTTAGAGTGGCCAAGTCCCTTATACAGGTGGAAAAATAATGAAGTTCGGTCTAAGAGGAGGACAACTGAAATTTCTTTCTAGGAGCGATGTGGAAAAAATACATCAAACTTCGCTTCAAATTCTTGAAGAAATCGGAGTGAAATCTTCATCAAAAATGATCTTGGATTTCTTCGCAAAGTCAGGGGTTGAAACCGACCGGAAATCGGGATTGATTAAGATTCCTGAACATTTAGTGAAGGAAGCTCTGAAGAAGGCACCCTCGCAAGTTACAATTTATGGACGTGACCCAAAAAACGCAATAGTTTTAGAGAGCGGACGCATATACTTTGGACTTGGCGGAACGCCAACACCATACATTCTAGACCACATCACTGGCGAGATGAGACGGCCGACTAAAGAAGATGTGATAAATGCTACCCGCCTCGGAGAATACTTACCGGAAATGGATTTCATAATGACTATTGCAGGAGCATTCGATGTCCCCTACGAGCTCGAGTATATTCATGAATGGGAGGCCCTGCTTACCTATACAACTAAACCCATAGTATACTCGGCTCCCGGACTCTTCAACGTTAACAAGGTTATAGAGATGGGGAAAGTAATAAAAGGCGAAGAAATAGGGAAAGAACCTCCATTCGGAATCTATGTGGAAATGCCGTCTCCATTAATGCTTCACTCCTCAAATGAAAACATTTTCAGTCTCGCTAAAAATAGCATACCCATAGTGGTAGGTCAAATGCCCCAGCTAGGTGCGACCGCACCCATAACCTACGCTGGAGCTACTGCTTTAAGCAATGCAGAAAACCTAGTAGCCCTAACCTTAGCTGAGCTAATAAATCCCGGGGCACCCTTTGTATTGGGTTCATACGTTACGGCAATAGATATGCGAACTGGAAGATGCGCTTATGGAGCCCCCGAATTCGCCATGGGAAATATAGTTAATGCTTCCCTAGCTGAATTTTATAATCTGCCTACATTTGGGTGGGGAGGCTGCTCAGATTCAAAGGTGCCAGATGCGCAGGCAGGCGCGGAAGTCATGATGAACTCTTTGATAGCAGCTCTCTCCGGAATATGCTTAATTCATGATTGTGGATACTTGGCGGGTGGAAGCATAGGTTCGCTTGAGATGGCTGTAATCGCTAATGAGATAGCGGGTATGGTTAAAAGAATTGTTAGGGGTATTGAGGTTGATGATGAGACTTTAGCTTTGGATGTTATAAGGGATGTTGGTCCCGGAGGCCACTTCCTCTCCCACAAACACACACTCAAACACCTATCAACACTTTACATATCGGAGCTTTTCAGTAGAGAAAGCGAAGTTAAATGGATTAAATTAGGCAAGAAGGATGTTAGGATCAAAGCAAGAGAGAAGGTGAATAAGATACTATCGGAGCCAACTGTGGCTTTAGATAAAACTTTAAGTGAAGAAATTAATAAAATAGTAAAAAAGGCTGAGGAAGAGGTGTTAAAAGGAAAATGAAACCAAAATTGGAAATATTATCGAAGGATGAGATTGAAAGAATACATTTGACAATTCTCCAAATCCTAGAAAAGGTAGGCATTAACGTTCACAATGAAAGAGCGCTTGCTCTCTTAAAGGATGCAGGCGCAGAAGTTGATGAAAAAACTCACCGAGTTAATATCCCCTCATATCTTGTTGAAGAATGCATTAAAAATGCGCCTAAGTATATACATCTCTATGGGAGAAACTCAAAATATAGGCTGAAGCTCGAACGAAACAACTTTTATACTGTTCTTGGAAGCACTGTTCCTAATGTAATAGATCCAGAGAACTTTATGAGGGTTCCGGGTAGAAAAGAATATGTAGCTAAAGCAGCTAGGGTTGTAGATGCCCTACCTAACATACATATCGCAGCTCAATTCTGTTTAGCATTAGACTACCCGCCTGAAATCCAAGATGTAAATGAGCTGGAAGCCGTTTTCTTAAATACAATTAAACCAGTTATGGCCATAGCTTACAGTCCAGAAGGAGCCAAGAAAATAATTCAAATGGCCTCAATAATTAAGGGGGGAATGGATAAACTTAGGAAGGAACCCCTACTCTTCATGTATGTGGAGCCAACCTCCCCCCTAGAATATAGAAAGGAAGCCGCTGAAATTATTATGGAAACTGCATTCTCAAATATACCGCTTGTATGTGCTCCCTGCACCCAAGCAGGGGCAACAGGGCCAGTCACGCTTTCCGGAACTTTAGCTCAATCCTTCGCTGAAAGCTTAGCAGGTTTAGTTATCGCGCAGCTTAGCAGTAAGGGTGCACCATTTATCCTCGGCATAGTCAGCACAATTATGGATATGAGAACAGCTATCATGGCTTATGGAGCTCCGGAATTCAGCGTTATAAATGCTGCCTCAGCCCAGCTGGCCCAATATTATAGTCTTCCCTTCTTTGGTACCGGGGGCTGCTCAGATTCTAAGCTCCCTGACGAACAAGCTGTAATCGAAGCCTCATCTTCTCTATTAATGGCAATGTTAACTGGAACAAACTTGATACATGATATTGGATACATAGAGGGTGGCGCAACCGGCAGCTTTGAAATGGTAGTTATATTAAATGAAGTGTTTTCTATGCTGAATAGAATTGTTAGGGGTATTGAGGTTGATGATGAGACTTTAGCTTTGGATGTTATAAGGGATGTTGGTCCCGGAGGCCACTTCCTCTCCCACAAACACACACTCAAACACCTATCAAGTGAACACTGGATTCCAAAACTCATAGACAGAAAACGATATGAAACTTGGAAGAGGGAAGGTGCAAAAGATCTGCTGACAAGAGCAAGAGAAGCTCTCAAGAAAATATTGCATGAGCATAAACCGGAACCATTACCCGACGATGTTCTAAAAGAAATAAAAGAACTTGCCGCTGTGCGGAAAGACTAAGCTAATTTTTCCTCCACTCTTCCCTTTTTTGGGGAAGTATTCAGTTTAGTAGCCGTTTAATCCTAGCTCAGCTAGTTTTCTTTGGGAAGGTTTTCCTTCCGCATCCCAACCCCTCAAGCGATAATACTCTGCTAGCATCCTTTTAAGATCGCTTTTACTTATGTAATGTCCCCTAGCTGGACCGGACGGTAAGGGTTCCTCGCAGAAACGTGCTGGCATTCGTTCTTCATCCTTCTTGGTTAATCCTTCTCTCAAATTGATCAGGCGGATGAGATTCCATATTCTTTCCCCTACCATCATAAAATCTTTAAATCCCATTTCATATCCGGTGGCAAATGATAAAGCTTCATAGAAGTATCTGGGGTCAACTCCAAATCTGGTTAGATCACACTGAACAAGAGTTCCCATGGCGCTTGTGTAATCTTGATCCCATTTGCAGCAAGCAGCCTTCCCCTCAGTGGAAAGCCGCTCTATTTCCCGTCCCTCCGGATCTTTACCCGTCACTTCATACAGAATTGGCCACCCCCTCTGATGGCATCCACCCCTATCCGTAGTTACATACTGTAGAGCCATTGCCGGCGCCCCCCTCACCCCCCAAGCGGGAACTTCTAAACCTTTAATTTCAACAGCGTATCTCTCAGATCCTTTACCGATTTTCTGGGAGGCCCTTCTTACGCCTTCAGCTAATACGTCTCCTATACCTCTCCTATAAGCTATCATGTGAATCAATTCTTGTAGCGCATTGAAATTACCAAATTTTGGGTCTAATCCTCCGAAATCCTCTTTTGATAGAATTCCATTTTCGTAGCATTCCATGGCAAATGAAATAACGGAGCCGGTGGAGATCGTGTCAAGGCCAAGGGAATCACAGAGTAGGTTTGCCTGAAGAAGACTATTGAGATCAGAGTATCCGCAATTCGTACCTAACATAGCTACGGTTTCATATTCAGCCCCGTGAACAACGCTTCCTCTATAGGGTCCTTTAGTGATTATTGCCACTTTCTCACATAACATGGTGCATCCATATCCGGATCTGTCTTTGATCCAAACTCTCTCTTTTTGTGTTTCTCCCGAATATTCATCTACTGCTTTATCGCAGACCTGATCCTGCCAGTTCCTGTAGGGCCATAAAGCCTCCTCGTTAGCAAAAGGAACAGCCGCTGCGGTGCCAAAAATCGAGTAACTGTTTGTGTCAGGTGTTTTCTTAAGAACCTCAGAAAATTCTTTAGCAAGCTTAATTAGTTTATCTAAGTCTGCAACCTCTATTTCTCCGCTCCCACGCACTGCTATAGCTTTCAAATTTTTGGATCCCATGACTGCTCCCCCACCACATCGCCCAGCCTGTCTATGGACATCCGCGTCAATACATGCGAATCTCACCAAATTCTCGCCAGCTGGCCCTATACAAACAATTTTAACAGTAGGGTCTCCCACATCTCTCCTTATTATATTGTATGTTTCGTGGGTGGTTTTACCCCAAATGTGAGATGCATCCAATAACTTTATTTCAGAGTCGTCAATGAATATGTAAGTTGGCTTGGTTGCTTTCCCTCTTATAACTAAAGCATCGTATCCGGCAAACTTTAGCTCAGCTCCAAAACCGCCACTAAAATATGAATCCATGTATAGTCCGGTTAGGGGTGACTTCGCACCAACCACATTCTTATTTCCATAAGGCGGAATCGTTCCGTTTAACGGTCCAGTAGCAAATACTAATAAGTTCTCAGGGGAAAGAGGATCCAAACCTGGCTCTAACAAATCGTAGAGTAGCTTAGCGATAAAACCTTTCCCGCCAACGAATGCTTTCGCAAGGTTTCCTTCCAACTTCTCCTTCAAAACTTTACCTGTTGTTAGGTCAATATATAATATGGAACCGGCATATCCACCTTGCATACCATCATCCTCCCTTAACATACTCTAATGCCCCAGTAGGACACCACTCCACGCATTTAGGCTCCCCTCCACAAAGATCGCATACAATAGCCTTCCCCGTTTTAGGATCAAGCTTTATTCCCCTCGTTGGGCAGACGCTTAAACATAAGCCACAGCCAACACAGAGCTCCTCATCTACGTGAATGACATTGGATTCATCTTTAGATAGCGCTTTTCTCGGACATATTTTCACGCATGGAGGATCCTCACATTGAATGCATAGCTCCGCAAAACTGTAGATGCCTGGCTCCGGAGTTATGATTCTTATTCTAGACCTTCGAGGACCGACCTTACCATTCTTATATACTGAGCAGATTAATTCGCAGCTATGACATCCCGAGCACTTATCAACGTGGAAAAACAATCGATTTCTACCCATATCTTCAACACTTCACTTTCACACTATATAACTTTTTTCATAATAACTTCATTACATGATCCCTTTTAAAATGAGCGCCATTTCCTACAAGCTCACAAGTCTAGCTCCCCCTTCAGATTATTTTCTTCTCCCTATGACTAAATATTCCAAACCGCTTCGCCAAGTCAATCAAGCCTAAGAGAATAAAATTTTACATCTCTTCCAAAACATTTTTTATTTGCTTCAGAGTTAATCTGCAAGTTCTTGGCAACCTTCTTTTCCTGCACATACTGGAATTATAGGTGTTTCAGTGCCTCATAACCGCTGTTGAGGAGGGATACGGCTACGACTGATCTTTCATCAACTTTAATTCTTAGCTTTAATCTTACGGCCATTAGCGGACACCTTAATTCTACCAACTCGACCAACTTTTCTGAAGATAATGCGGCCGATAAAAATTCTCTTCTCCTCATCCCTCATATTGCATCCGTAAAAATAATTACATTTGCATCGTTTATACCTTTCTAGCAGATTTAATGCGGATCTTTCTAAACCGGAAGGTACGGAGCTAAGCGGCGTAGTCGGGACTCTCATGGGCT
>CAZWWD010000003.1:48767-50042 GCA_964637155.1 uncultured Candidatus Bathyarchaeia archaeon | reverse complement strand
TCATAAATCATTTTCTGGAGAACGCTTAAAGATTCATCAACAATCCTAAATGGCAATCCAGAAGAGAAAAGTATGGGCAGCGTCACTGGAATAGCTGTTAAACCCCATATGGCCGAATTGAACAAGATGAAAAACAATATTTGAATAATCTTCCTAAATATTTCAACCAATAAAAAAGAAAATTTCAAGCCACCAAATGTTTTCTTTCCAATAGCTTTCATAGGTTCACTACCATGCTAACTTCGAGTCCTTTTATTCTTAAAGAAGAAAGGGAGAATAATATAAAAAATTTGTCATTAAAAACAACAATTTATACGCCGAAATACCCCTTTATTACTCAAACTTTAATACCGAATCAACTGAATTAATATTCAGCATTTTGATAAAAGGGGTTTATATGGTTAAGATCGTAATTATTGGCGCTGGAAGCCACGTTTTCTCTAGACACCTCATAACAGATATATTGTCTTATCCGGAGCTAAGAGACAGCACCATATCGCTAATGGACATTGATCAAGAAAGGCTTGACCTTATAACTGCATTCGCAAAGAGACTTGTTGAACAATATCGCTTTAAAACAAGAATAGAATCAACAACGGATAGGCGTGTTGCGTTAGAGGGCGCCGATTACGTAATTGTTTCCATCAGAGTCGGTGGGCTTGAGGCCTATAAACTTGACCTTGAAATTCCGGCGAAGTATGGCGTAATACAAGGAATTGGAGACACCATAGGACCCGGAGGAGTATTCTACGGTCTCCGCCACATACCTACAATTCTAGATACATGCTACGACATGGAAGACCTATGCCCAGAAGCTTGGTTCATAAACTACACAAACCCCATGGCCATGATATGCTGGGCTATAAACGACTACGCCAACATAAAGAGCGTTGGCCTATGTCATAGCGTTCAAGGAACTACGGCTGAACTAGCACGTTATATTGGCGCCCCGGTAGATGAATTATCATATTGGGTTGCTGGCATAAATCATATGGCATGGTTTCTAGAGCTTAAATGGCGTGGACAGGATGCCTATCCAATACTGAGGGAAAAATTTAAGGATCCCAGCGTTTACATGAGAGAGGATGCACATTGGGCTGGAGCCGATATAGTTAGGGTTGAAATCTTTAAAGCATTCGGATACTTTAACACTGAATCCAGCCAACATATGTCAGAATATGTTCCATACTTCAGAAAGCGTCCTGAATTATTGAAAAGATTTAAGCTGATCGACCCCGTTGAAAGATTGGATAGAATGGAGAAAAATAGGATAAA
>CAZWWD010000003.1:47410-48667 GCA_964637155.1 uncultured Candidatus Bathyarchaeia archaeon | reverse complement strand
ACTAACAATGGACGAAATACAAAGAATGGTTGAAGAAATGTTTAAAGCAGAAGTTAAATATCTACCTGAGTTCAAGTAAATTATCTAATTTTCATTATTGTTGGTGGTTTACATGAATATTCATGACATCCGAAAAGAACTTCCAATCGTTGAACGCAAAATTTTCCTTAATCATGCTGCTACAAGCCCACTACCAATTTGCGCCGCTAAAGCTATGAGGAAATTTTTAAGTGATAAAATTAGGTTTCAATCAATCCGAGATATCGACTTAAATTCTTGGTTAAAGAAAATAGCGGACTCTAAGAAGTTGTTTTCTAAATTAATAGGTGCGGAAGAACATGAAATAGCCCATATACCAAACACTACTTTTGGCTTAAATCTCATAGCTCAAATGTTGCCCTGTAAACCTGGCGATAACGTAGTGACAAACACCCTAGAGTATCCCTCAAACGTGATTGTTTGGCTAAAACTCAGGGAGAAGGGCGTTGAGGTTCGATTTGTAAAGGATATTAATGGAAAAATAAGTTTAGATGAGCTGGAAAAAAGCGTTGATGATAGAACAGCTGCAGTGGCCATAGGCCAGGTTGGATGGTTTAATGGTTTTAGACATAACTTAAAAGCAATATCTGAAATAGCTCATGATAAAGGAGCATTCCTAGTTGTTGACGCAATACAAGCCGTAGGCAACATGAGGATAGATGTGACAAAAGAAGGGATAGACTTCCTCTCATGCGGATCTTATAAATGGCTTCTAGGGCCACCTGGCGCTGGTTTTCTCTACGTAAGGAAGGATCTTATCGACAAATTTAATCCACCAATTTTAGGCGAAAATAGCTTAAAATCTGAAGTTGTCAAAACAAATATTTACGAACGCTTTGATCTCTTTGAATTGAAATATTCTCAGGGGATAAGCAAATATGAAGTTGTCCACTTGAATGACGTAGCTTTTATCGGAGTTAGTGAATCAATGCGCCTTCTTCTGAGCTTCGGCATAGAAAATATTGAAAAAAGAATAAAGACTATCAATGACTACCTTATTGAAAGGCTTTTGGAGAATGGTTATGAAATCCGAACTCCCCCCAGCGAGGAGGAGCATCATGCTATTATAAATTTTAAAGTAAAAGATCCGAATAAAGCTGTGGAATTTCTCTCTAAAAACGGTATTGTTGTTTCACGGAGAGTTGGCGGGGTTAGAGTTTCACCTCACTTTTACAATACCGAGGAAGAAATAGACAAGTTTATTGAAGCCTTAAAGAA
>CAZWWD010000003.1:9515-47310 GCA_964637155.1 uncultured Candidatus Bathyarchaeia archaeon | reverse complement strand
CTCACTTTTACAATACCGAGGAAGAAATAGACAAGTTTATTGAAGCCTTAAAGAATCTAAAGTAAATTCACAAAAAGGCATTTAGAGCGAAAAAATTAGTCAATATAAAACTCTCCTAAAGATGAAAAATCCAACGATGATTTTTGAAATATTTAAAAGTTTAGTTAGGATTTTGGTAAAGTAGTATAATTGGTGGAGGGATTCGAATGGAAATCAGCATTCCTAAGATTGAGTTTGAAAGAACAGTTAATGAGATAACGAATTTCATAAAATGTGAAGTCGACAAGGCTGGAGCTTCTGGAGTGGTTTTAGGCTTAAGCGGAGGCATAGACAGCAGTTTAACAGCAACTTTATGCGTTAAGGCCCTAGGCAGTAACAGAGTTCTAGGTGTAATAATGCCCGCAAGCTTCACTCCGAAGGAAGACGTTAAGGACGCATTTGAATTAGCTAACAAACTTGGCATAAAAACAAAGTTTATTAATATAGATGATATATGCGAAGCCTTCATTAAGGCTCTGAAAATAGACCCTAGTGATCCGAAAGTCAAGATTCCATTAGCCAATATACGTGCTAGAATTCGAATGATTATCCTCTACTTTTACGCAAACCTCTACAATTATCTTGTAGTTGGAACAGGCGATAAGAGCGAATACCTAATAGGATATTTCACTAAACATGGCGATGGAGCAGCGGATCTTTTCCCAATATTACATCTATTTAAAACGCAAGTTAGAGAGCTTGCATCCCATCTGGGCCTACCTGAGAAAATCGTGAAGAAGCCAAGCAGCCCGCAGCTTTATCCAGGTCATAAATTAACCGATGAAATTCCAGCCGATTACTCTGTTATCGATCCAATATTGGTCGGTTTATTTGAAAAAGGCTTATCTGTAGATAAGGTAAGCGAAAAATTAGGAGTTCCATTAGAAATAGTTAATGACATTCTACATAGACATTTGAAAACCGAACATAAAAGAGCGGCACCTCCATCCATTAAAGCCAAAAGATAAAAGTATCCCATCATATACTCTTGATGCTTACATGGAGAGATAGATATGAGATTAGCCGATAGAATGAAAATTATTAAGCCCTCTGGAACCATAGCCATGGCTGAGAAAGCCCATGAAATTGAGAGAAGAGGGAGAAAACTATATCATTTAGATGTAGGTGAACCGGATTTTGCCACTCCAGAACACATAAAGAAGGCTGCTATAGAAGCATTAATGAACGATTTCACCCATTATACCTCAAGCCTGGGTATAATTGAACTTAGAAGGGCCATTGCTGACTTTTTAGAGAATAGGAGAGGAATTAACATCAACCCGGAAAAGGAAATCATCGTGACTCCTGGTGCAAAACACGCCATATTCTGCGCATGTATGGCAACCTTAAATCCTGGCGATGAAGTTTTAATTCTAGCCCCGACTTGGCCGACTCATTTCACTTGTGCTAGAGCTGCTGGAGCCAAAACGATTGAAATTCCATGCGGTGAAGCTTATAGTCTAAACGAAGAATTACTTAAGGAAAAGATATCTGATAAAACCCGAATGATCATAATGAATTCGCCGAATAATCCAACTGGTGGAGTTTTAAGTATTAGCGAACTCAAGGCCATAGCTGATTTAGCATCTGATTACGATCTGTTAGTTCTTTCAGATGAAATCTACGATGAAATAGTTTATGATGGAATCGAAATTAGAAGCATGGTTAGCTTCGAAAATATCCGTGAAAACGTTATTGTTGTTAATGGCTTCAGCAAAAGCTATGCGATGACTGGCTGGAGACTTGGCTATGCTATTGCAAACGAGACTATAATAGACGCCATGAAGAGAATTCAACAGGCAACAACAACATGTCCAGCAAGCTTCGTCCAAAAGGCTGGTGTGGCGGCTTTAAATGGCCCTCAAGATGATGTTAAAAAGATGGTTAAGGAATATGATCGACGGAGAAAATATATTGTCAAAGCGCTTAATGAAATCCCAGGCGTCTACTGCATAATGCCTAAGGGAACATTTTATGTTTTTCCAAGATTATCAGCCTTAAAGATGCCTAGCTTCGAAGTCAGTATGAAGCTCCTAGAAGAGGAGGGTGTATGCTCGACTCCTGGAAGCGTGTTCGGCGAATGCGGTGAAGGTCATATACGCTTATCCTATGCTACAAGTCTTGAAACAATCATAGAAGCTATGAAAAGAATTAAAAATTTTGTTGAGAAATATTTAGAAAGCAGAGGGTAAGGAATGGTGTTCTAAAATGCTTGATGATAAAGCAATAAATATTTTAAAAAGAATGACGGAATCTTTTGGTCCCTCCGGTTTTGAGAGAGAAACAGCTAAAATAATAAAGGAGTTTATGACACCTTATTCAGATGAAATTTTAACTGATAAACTCGGCTCCGTTGTTTTCGTTGCTAGAGGCGAGGTTGAGAGACCGCATGTGCTCTTAGCTGGACATATAGACGAGGTTGGCTTTGTTGTATCCGGCATAGATGAGAAAACCGGCTTCTTATCTTTCAATCCACTAGGTGGATGGTGGGATCAGGTACTACTCTCACAGAGAGTCATTGTGAGAACAGAGAAAGGAGACTTATATGGAGTCATAGCAGCTAAACCACCACACTTACTGACAGATGAAGAAAAACAGAAACCCGTTAATAAGAGGAATATGTACATTGACATAGGTGTAACATCGGGTGAAGAAGCTATTAAAGCTGGTGTTAAGATCGGTGATCCAGTGGTTCCATGGTCCCCATTCATGTTAATCAATGAGGGTAAGGTTGCTATGGGAAAAGCTTTCGATGATAGAATAGGGGCGTTCGTTATGATGGAAACAATACGTAGAATAAAAGAGAACAAAATAAATCATCCCAATACGGTTTATGGTGCGGCAACAGTTCAGGAGGAGGTTGGCGCTAGGGGAGCGCAAACGGTTGCTCATATAGTTGATCCGGATGTCGCCTTGGTAATTGAAGTGGATATAGCTGGAGATGTTCCCGGAATAAAACCCATGGAAGCTCCAACGAAGATGGGTAAAGGGCCTAGCCTCTGCACCTATGATAGTAGCATGATTCCAAATCAACCTTTAAAGGAGTTTGTTATTAAAGTAGCTAAAGAAGCAAATATCCCACTTCAGCTATCGCAGATTGCTAGAGGTGGAACAGATGCCGGGAGGATTCACATGAGCAGAGCTGGTTGCCCAAGCGTAGTTCTAGGCATACCCACTAGGCATATTCATAGCCATGTTGGCTTATTAAGTTTAGAAGATGTTGAAAACGCAATTAAGCTGATGATAGAGCTCGTTAAAAGACTTGATAAAGAGACAGTTGAGAGCTTCACAGCAATCTAATGGTGATGAATTAACATGATGGTTGAAGAGAAAGTTATCGAAGGTTTTAGAATGAAAATAGTCTCCATAAACGACTTACTTCTAGGTGTGGCATGTGATATAGGTCCTAGAATACTTTATCTTGCAAGTGGCGATAAGCCAGAGCTAAATCTATTCGGTATACTGCCCGAATTTGGAATTCAAACTTCAGAAGGTCTTTGGAAAATTTATGGTGGACACAGACTTTGGGCTTCCCCAGAAGCCAAACCTAGATCCTACTCGCTTGACAATCAACCAGTAAAAATAGAGTTTAATGCTAACACATTAACAATCTATGGCAATCCTGAAGAGAAAAATTCAATACAAAAAGAGATAACTCTGAAAGAAGCCCCGAAGGGTGGAGTTCAAGTAATTCATAAGATTAAAAATATAGGTAGATGGCCGATTAGATTGGCATGCTGGGCTCTTTCAGTTATGAAGAAAAATGGATTTGCCATAATACCTATAAAGCCTACTAAAATTGATAAAGAAGGTTTATTGCCAGACAGACATATTTCCCTCTGGCCATATACCAACATTTCAGATGAAAGATTAATCTTTACTCATGAATATGTTTTTGTTAAGCAAAACCCGGAGATTGAGGAACCATTAAAGATCGGGGTTAACGCTAACCCTCAATGGACAGCTTACTGGGTTGACGGGATGCTCTTTGTTAAGCAATTCACTCCAGAAAAGGGCGAATATCCAGACTTCGGTTGCAACGTCGAAGTGTATACTAACTCAAGTATGCTTGAACTGGAAACCCTTGGACCACTAAGAACAGTTGATCCCTCCAATGTTGTCCAGCATACTGAAATCTGGAAAGTCTTTAAGGTTGGAAGAGTAGAGATGAAGATTGAGGATGTCAAGAAGAAGGTAGAGCCTTTAATAAAAGAGCATTAACTGCTAAATTTATGTTGTCCATTCTATGTTTTTCTTAGAAATTTCCTTCCAACATTCCTCGCAAATCGGTAGGAACTGACCATTATAGTAGATGCTCAACTTAATATTTGTTCTTCTGCATTCAGGTTTCCAAGGGTTCATGCAATGTGTTTCGGAAGATTTAACTGCTTCAACGCGTACTGGCTTTCTGTCAATTTGCACGTTATCAGCTTTTGCTTTTCTTTTTTGTTTTCTTAAAGTGTCAAATGTCTCTTTTATTGAGGGGACTACATCTTTAAAATCGACTGTGATCGAGTCTTCTTTAGAGATTGTTTCAAAAACGGTTTCTTCTTTATGTTTTGAAAAAGATTTTTTGCTCAAGGACTCTATTCCTGAATCTATAATTTTGCTTATATTGTTCCATTCGTCAAAATCTATTTCGCCCATTAAATTAAGAAACTTATAATTCACAAGTATGGATTCCAGTATCTTAGATTCCTTAAGAATCATCGACTCCCAGAACTCTATTTCCTTTTTAACGGTATCTTTAAGGTTGATGATTAGTGATTCAATGTTAGAGATCTTTTTATCAAGCAGATCAAAGGTGTTCTGAGATATTCTGCCTTTGTCAAATAACTCTTTTAACGCTCTTCTTCTCTTTTCAAGCAAAGAAATTTCAAAATCTAAGCTTTCAACATTTTTTATCATGATCATTTCTCATCAAGCATTAAATATAGAGAAAAATTAAAAGCATTTTTCAACACGCTAATATATCGCATATTATTAATCTAGCCTTCTTAAAACAAAATTTAATGTACTTCATTGATAAAAATTATTTTAGGTTTTTCTTGGCGAATTTCCAGATGTAAGAAGAACTTGTTAGGTGTTTTTTCTTCCCAATCAAAATAAATTTAAGATGAAATTGTTTTTTCTTTTCGATAGGAAACCTCTCTCATAGGAAGGCTCAAAGGTTAACGCCAAGTTTATTCGCTATTTTTCTTATTTCTTCCCAAGTTCTTTCTGGAACATATATACCCTCTTTTAACCTGATTTTTTCAGTCAAGTATTCCGGTTCACCAGGTATAATTATTTCTTTAAAGCCCGGTCTAGTTTTCGACGATTTTATGGTTTTAATGAGATTACTGACTTTTCTTTTGAACTCTTCTACTGGCATAAATTTTTCAATGTTTATGGCTTCAAAAAATACACCATTTCCTTTTTTTGTTTCTTCATAAGCGCAGCCAGCGCCTGATAAAATACCACTTATTATGTCAACGGCTAATCCTAATCCGAAGCCTTTATATCCAACCTCGTCTCCACCTAAAGGTAGTATTGCGCCTCCATTGTAAAGATCCTGCGGATCATTACTTGGATTTCCATTCTTATCTATAATCCATCCGTAGGGTATTTTATCCCCTTTATGCAATGCAACTCTAATTTTTCCTTCAGCCACAACGCTTGTCGCTACGTCCACAACGAAGGGAAATTCTAAATCTGCTGGAAAAGCGAAGCTAATGGGCCCGGTTGAAAGCAACCTTTCTCTGCCGCCAAAGGGAGCCACAAATCTTGTTGCATTAACCATGGCTATGCCAATCATGTTGTTTTCTGAGGCCATTATCGTGTAATCAGCTAGCCTTCCAACATGATTACAATTAAAGGCGCATACAACGCTTACAGCGGAATCTTTAGCTTTCTCAATAGCTTTCTCCATAGCTTTCTTAGCTATAACTTGTCCGAAACCCCAATTTCCATTTAAAATAGCCGATGAGGAAGTTTCTTTAACAACTTCGATTTTTGCGCCAGGTTTGATAGCTCCCTTTTCAATATCATTTATGTATTGTATTATGCGGATAACGCCATGTGAATCGTGACCTACCAAATTGGCTTTCACAAGAAATTTCGAAACTAATTGTGCTTCATCAATGGGTGCTCCAGCAGCCAAGAATATTTTTGTTCCAATCTCTATTAGCTGACTAGCTTTAAATTTAGGCATTTTTTCACCTTCTTCTTTGATTGAAATAATATTGAAATAAAAAAATAAAAAGCATTAATGCTTTTTATAGTTATGCTTCCTCAGCGCCTTCAATATCTTTTTTAATTTCTTCCGGTAAAACAAAACCTATAAGCCCTCTCTTAGAAAGAAGATTGAAGTATGCACTAAGTGAGAATTCAGCTTCCTCAGGCATCAATTTATACTTTTCAACTAAATAGTTAGCGATATCACCTATCGTTCTCTCTCCGTCGCAAAGCTCCCAGACGATTGACCCCACTCTATCAAGATTAATTATTCTTTCCCTAGGTTCAGATATAAACAACTTACTTAAGATGCCCTTTTTCTTTTGTTTTCGTTCCTGAAATCGTTGCGGGGATTTTAGGGGAACCATAATTTTTATCTCTTTCGTTTTTTTATCTTTCTCCCATTTTAGCATGGGATTTCTAACTGGTTTAACTTTGAGAAAAGCACTTCTAGGCATCTGTAAACCTTTCTGCTTCTTTTTTCTCTTAAATAATCTACCAAACACCATTTCTATCGAAAGAAAAGATTAACCTCACATTTAAATCTTTGCTTATTTCGGTAGTTCTTTAAGTACGAGAAGACAAAAATATTTACTGTGAGATTCATGTCCTTAGAAAAAATTCTTAAAAAAATAAAAGAGGAAGTCTTAAAGAAGGATGAAGTACGCCAAGAGATTCAGATGATAGCTCGGAAAACTATAAGATTATCAAAACAAGCAATTTTTCTAGCACACAAGGATAAGATCAATGAAGCTGAAGCTCTTCTAAAAGAGGCAAGTATTAATCTCAATAAGCTTAATGAAATGTCAAAAACTTATCCAAATCTCACAGGTATTACTGATTCAGCCTTTGAGGAATATTCTGAGGCTCAAATCTTTATAAATCTCATTAAAAATGGAACATTTATCGATCCAAAAAAGATAGATGTTCCAAGTGAATGTTATGTGCTAGGTTTAGCTGACGTTATAGGCGAATTGAGACGTAGATCACTAGATCTCATAAGGAAAGGTCATGTTGAATCTGCCGAAGAAAATCTAAATATTATGGAAACAATCTACATTAAAATAACAAGTTACGATGAGCTACTTTTACTTGTTCCCGGACTCAGAAGAAAATGTGATGTTGCCAGAAGGATCATTGAGACGACTAGAGGTGACGTGACAACTGAGGTCAGAAGAATGGTACTCAATAACGCTATGAAGAAACTGGAGGAAGCTTTGAGGTCTAAAATGAAGTAAAATAGGTGAGGCTAAATTATTTTGCTTAAAAATATTAATTTTTCCGTGAAAAAAGCAAGAAAACTGCAGATTTCCCTTTCAAAAAAAGTGATTCGAAAAGATCAAATAACGGTTCCAATTAAATATGTTGCTGGCGTTGATGTTGCATACACAAATAAGCATTCGATTGGGGTCGTAGCGGTTTTAGACTACAATTCCATGAAACCCGTGGAGATAAAGACGGCGATTACTGAGACACGTTTTCCCTATATACCTACATTCCTATCCTTTAGGGAAATACCTCCGGTTGTTTCCGCGATAAGAAAACTAATGATTAAACCTGATGTTTTCCTAATTGATGGACAGGGGATCGCTCATCCTTATCGCCTCGGCTTTGCAAGCCATTTGGGTGTAATTCTGGATATTGCTACTATAGGAGTTGCAAAAAATATTTTGTGTGGGCGAGTTGCCGATAAAGGAAGTAGATTTTGGAAGCCTATAATTGATGAGGGAGAAATTATTGGTGGGGCAGTATTTACTAAATTAGGTGCTAAACCAGTCTACGTTAGTGTTGGACATAAAATTTCTTTAAAGACTGCCATAAAAATTGTTTTAGCATGCTCAAGAGGATATAGAATTCCAGAGCCATTACGTAAGGCACATATAGCCGCCCAGAAAACTAAAAGAAAAATGATTAATGAATATGAATACCTTAAAAAGAAAAATGGGGTGAGGGAGAAATTTGGATCCCGAGCTTAAAAGAGTCATAAGAAAAATTAAGGATGAAACTTTAAGAAAAAAGCTCCTGAACTTCTTAGATAATTTATCGATTGAGATAAATGGTAAATCTTATGTTGGATTGCCGCTTGAGGACGCTCCAGCAAGCAGATTTTATCATCACAGTTATCCTGGAGGACTTGTGGAACATATTCTATCAACCGTTAAGATCGCTATGGCTCTTTGCGATTCTGTCGAGAAAATATATGGTGGCAAAGTGAACAGAGATTTAGTTATTAGCGGGGTTGTATTGCATGACATACTTAAGCCCTTGACTTATGAAAAGAAGAATAATGGAGGATATAGAAATTCGCCATTGGGCGAACGTTTAGACCATCTAACATTAGCGGTAGTAGAACTTCTGAGAAGAGGTTTCCCACTTGACCTAATTCATATTGTGGCCGCCAGCCATGGTCAAGCGAGCCCAATAACGCCTAAAACCATCGAAGCCCTAATATGTCATATCGCGGATGAAGCAGACTCAAAAATGAATGGTGAAGTTCTTAATGCAGCTAAATATTTAATTAGAGAAGCGACAGGCGAGTCATGGGATAAAATTGACTCTAGAACAGCCTTTAAAATCTTGAGGCTGAAAGCTGAAAGCGGTTGGGAAGGCTTAAGGAAAGGGATTGAATCACTTAAACTCTAAAATAAGAGGATAAGTTTAATAAATTTAAAAGTATTTGAGCCATGTTCCTCTTCTAACTATCTTTAGCCCGTAAAGGGCTGTTATGAATAGATTTGCTATAAGCAAGATATATGTGAAATCTAGCAGTGAGTAATTCCCCATTAAAAAGTCATTTTCAAAATGCCACAGAAATATGCTTGTTGCAATGTAAATTGAGACGAAACTGGAGACTAAATGTACCTTCATAATCAACCTATTTACCTTACATATTTCCCTTCTAATACGATTGAGAATATGTAGTATTCTTGGAGAGATATCGGGGACATCATCTATTATGAGAGTTATGCCCCAATAAAGAAATAAGGTTGTAAATGACTGGAAGCTTTGAAATTCATAATGGGGGAAGATTGTAAGGTTAGGAATGTGAGGTAATGAAAACAACATCCATAAAACAATATAAATGAGAAGTGATAGAAAACCGTAAACATAATGGTGAAATAATATCCTCCTAATATTAACTTTACCTAACATTCTCGCTGGAACAATATTTAATGTTGACGTTAGAGCAATAAACCAAAAAAGCGAGCTATCCACAAGATATGGCTTATAAAGATCTTTTCGAAATGTTCCCAAATATTGGCCACATAGGATGCTTAGCGATGAAATTAGGCTAACCACAAAATTGAATATTAGTGCTAAGCTAAGCACTTTCTTACCTAATGTCATTAACGTTTTTTTGAACATTAAAATCCCAAGTAAATGTATGGAGATTTAAAGTTTACCTTATTCTCCAGATTTCAGAATGAGCTAATATCTATAATTTTGGCTTCACGTTTATCCACATTTAGAATAGCTATTGTGGCTTTACCAGTTAAATATCCGCAAACCTCTCCAGGATTTATCACTAAGGTTTTCCCAATTACATATTTTTCAGCTTTATGTGTGTGACCATGAATAACAACATCATAATAATTTGAATTTATTAAAGCCCTAAGTAATTTGTCTTCTTCACCGTGAATCAATGCTATCTTTAAATTACCCACATTTATTTCTGCAAATTTCCCATAGATTTGCGCCCCTATTTCATCAAATCTTGCCTTTAGAAGATTTTTGTCTCCGTCATTATTGCCAAATACTCCAATCATTTTAGCCCCTAAAGGTTTAAATCGTAGAGCTGTAAAGGGGGCGACATAATCTCCTGCATGAAGTACTAAGTCAACTTCTTCTCTATTTAACGCTTTTAAGGCTTTATCAATAAATTGGAGTCTGTCATGAGTATCTGCTATGATACCTATTTTCTTAGCAACGAACATTACAACACCCTCCTCTTCCACTATTATTCTTAATGAAGATAATTTGATATTTAATTTTATTAAGGGAACCCCTCTTTTCGCTTATCTGGAGAAGTTTTCATTGAGATTTTTTCGTTATTTTATATCTTGTGAAGCCGCAATGTCCACATGTATAGCGATTTCCATGATCTGCCATAAAATAGCCTGGGCCGCATCTTTCGCAGGTTGGAAGCAATCTTTTGAGTTTTCCATCTTCAATTTTATAGTATGAAGATATAAATTTCTTTTTTGATTTATCTTTTCCTGACATTAACCTATTCCTCCTTTTCTTTCTTTTGAGGTGAATTCCTAATTATTATATGTTCCGGTTCTATCCGTCTGGCTTGCTCTGGTGAATCATAAACATGGGCTTCACCCTTAGCTACCATTGTTCCAGTCATGGTTTCTATTTTCCTTATGTATACTCTTTCAACATCAATCTTGAGCATTCTTGCCAATTCTTTTCTAACCTCTATGCGTGATGGAGTGGCCGATCCTTCATGTGATAGGTTAAATATTATTTCATTTCTTCCAAGCAATTTGTTATACTTATTGCTTATTATTTCAATTTTCATGAGGAACATCTCCTTAGGCTTAACCTTGGTGATTATCCTCTACTTTAGTCTTCTGATTTATATCTCATTCTACTTACAATCTTATACATTTTTCTTTTAATTTCTTTAGTAACATTGATTACAACTACGCCTTTATCGGGTTGGCCATACACTACTATAGAGTTTTCTGGGGCAAGAAGCACTGCAACAATTGTTAAAAGATCCTCTTCCCCATCAACCATAACTTTTACTAATCCTTCAGAATTAATTGCCTCATCAATTATTTGCCAAGCCTCCTTCATGATGGTGCCAGCTGGATTAACAAGTTTTAAAGTTTTATCGGCCTTAAAAGGCAGCGGTTCTATGTTTTTACGCATAGATTTATTATCTATAATGAAAACATTTAATGGAAGTTTTCTCTCAAGCATACTTCTTGAAACTACATCGCCCACAGAAATAATTTTTTTAGGTTTAATAGAATTCACCATTTCCTCCAGCTTACATATAACTTCTTTGCTTGATCCGCTAATAAGCAATCCTAACGGATGCTTTAATTCGTTTCTAAGCTCCGGCGTAAGAATATGCGTTATCTTTTTCACCTCACTTTAATTGCATAACGTCCTTTCTTCTTAATATTCATTGTTTTAGCTATTATGGAGTTTTCCGGATCAAATATTATTACTAAACCGCTGAAGTCCTCACTTAGATCAGTTGACCTACAGTTTGGACAGATATTTTCTTCAGTTATATAGTGACATCTTCTACATGCTTTTTCAACCATTATTTAACACCGCTTAAGTTTTTTCGCTTTTGGTCTCTTCTTCAGATTTAAGCTTCTTTAGGTCCTCTTCGATCCATTCAAGTTTGCCTAGAAATGGTTGACGGGCGGTCACACCTATTTTGCCAAAACCAGCCCCTCTACCTATTGAGGTGGCAGTTATCCTAACACGCATTCTATCGCCAACTGACACCTTTCGCTTAGTTTCTTTACCCATTAGGATTCCCTGTTTTTCATCATAGGTTATAAAATCGTCCATTAACTGAGAAATATGAAGTAAAGCATCGACAGGTCCAATCCGCACAAAAACGCCAAAATCTGCAACTTCAACAACCTCGCCTTCCACGATTTCCTGCACCTTGGGCAGAAATGTTAGAAGGGAAAATGTTACTTTATGATGGGTTGCAGCGTCTCCTGGGATTATTTTTCCTATTGGTGAAACTTTAACATCTGTAACGGCGATTAGGTATCCTAATTCGTCGTCAATGACACCTATATACTTCATTTTTAGCTGTTCTAAAGCCACTTTTTCAGGTGGTTCATTAAATCTTTCAGGCGGTATACGAACAGTGTCTTCAACGACTACTAGGTTAAACGTTTCGCTCACTCCCTTCAACTTATATATAATCAATTACTAAACAAAACTATAAATGCTATATAAGAGTAATTTAAAAACTTTTTGACGTTACATTCCTAAGAAAAGCGCTAGGTTTACTGGAAAGAAAAATCTTTCAATAAAATGGAGATTTATTCGAATCTTCTATCTACAACATCCCAAACTTCAGGTCCAGTTCCTATCAATGTTACTGGCGTTTTTATCTCATTTTCTACCTTTTTGATGAACTTCTTAGCTTCATCCGACAAGTCGCTAAAGGATCTCACATTTTTGCATTCTGGAAATAATATATCGATCTTCGTTATAGCTGCTTGCGTTGCGCTATTAAGCATAACTGCCCTCTTAGCCAGATCAAAATTGAAAGGCGCAGCTCTCCTCCTCCTACCAGTCACAGATGCTATTTCAGCCCATCCTCTTTTTTCAGCTTCCTCCCATGATATTTCACCTGGAAGTGGTCCAGCGCCAACCCTAGTAACGAACGCCTTAAATACAACTATTACTTCATCAACTTTCTTCGGTCCGACACCAACATCCGAGCATGCTGCTGAAGCAGTTACATCCTTCGATGTAACATATGGGTAGGTTCCATGCCACAAGGATAGAAACGTCCCCTGTGTTCCTTCAATTAAAACATTTTCTCCGCTATCTATTGCAGTATTAACTTCTAAGGGTACATCGGTAAGGAAAGGCTGAAGCTCCGGCACATCTTTAGCGAGCTTAGCTTTCCGTAGTACACGGTCGGCATTGCATGGTCCAGTTCCGGTTCCAGTAGTTTTTATCTTTGATGCCAAATGTCCAGCTCTATCAATCTCGATATGTTTAGGCTCTATTATAGCACATTGCGGATCCAGTCCAGCTCTATTATCAGCATTAACAAGCCTAACTTCATTCAAGAAAACCTCGGGATTAACTAGTACGCCTGGTCCTATGAGCAAACGACTCTTCTCATATACAAAGGCGCTTGGTATCATGCGTAGCTTATAAGTTTTATTGTTATAGATTACTGTATGTCCGGCGTTTGGGCCAACACCTGCCCTAGCAGCTACGCTAACCTTATCTTTTAATGCTAAGTAGGAGATGATTTTCCCCTTACCAGTATCACCGAAAAATCCGCAAACAACAACTGTACATGGCATCTTAAATCATGTCCTCCAGACAAATAATTAGTTGTTTAAAATATAATTATTTAACACTTTTCATGTTGATCTAAAATCTTTCTTGCCGATCAAAAAAGGCATTTATAACTGAAAACTGAGAATATATGGTTATGCACATGATTAAGATTATTCCAATAACTGGACTACCATTAATTAAGCATGGGGATGACCTAGGACTTCTTATATGTGAGGCAGCTACTAAACAAGGTACGCCGATTCAAGATGGAGACATTATTGTTGTGACTCACGTTGTTGTCTCGAGGGCTGAAGGAAACGTGATAAATCTTGATGAAGTCATTCCGTCAGAGTTTGCGAAAACTATAGCTAAAGAATTCGGTAAAGATCCAAAATTGGTTGAGGCTATTTTGAGGGAATCTAAATCCATTATTCGCATGGGTAATGGTCACTTAATAGCTGAGACAAAGCATGGCTTTATATGCGCTAATGCAGGTATAGACAAATCTAATGTTCCGGGCGAAAGAAATGTAGCACCATTACCTAGAGACCCGGACCTTTCAGCCCGCATGATCAGACGGAGGATAAAGGAGGTTTCCGGTAAAGATGTAGCTGTTATAATTTCTGATACTCACGGTAGGCCTCTTAGGAATGGTGAAATAAATGTAGCTATAGGGGTTGCCGGCATAAAGCCCATTCGAGATAGAAGAGGCGAGAAGGATCTTTTTGGTTACACTCTTAGAATTAAGCAAACGGCGATTGCCGACGAATTATCCTCGGCAGCTGAGCTGGTTATAGGGCAGGCGGATGAGGGAATCCCAGCAGCCATAATTAGAGGCTACACTTACGAAAAAGCTGAGGATGTAACTGCAAAAGAACTTGTAAGACCTAAAGAAAAAGATCTATTTATATGACATATGAAAAATTCATTAAATCAAGTCTTTATGGTCTGTTTGAAGGTAATTTTTTCTCTTAATTATAGCTTCAGCCTTCTTTAAATCTATGGGCATATTAATGTTAAAGAATGTAAGCATTTTGGGATCTATCTCCTTGATAACCAATGTTGAAAGATAACGAACTCTTTTAAGCAAAGAGATCATGCATCTTAATCTTTTCTTGCCCTCTTTAAGAGTCTCTTTCGTAGCTTCTAATGCTGATTTAGTTCTATAAACCGCCTGTAGTGGTTCTAGATAACCGTTAGGCCATCGGGGAATAACAGCGCTGACACCAGCTGCTATATCAAACATTAAATCTGCAAGTTTTCTTGAGAGAAACGGTGTATCACAAGGCAATATAATGGAATATTCTCCTTTAGCCTTCTCTAGACCAGTAAAAACTCCAGTAAGTGGACACGTCGGAAGATTTTCTGCGTCAATAGCTATCTTAGAATCATCTGGAAGAATCGATGAAAACGAGATTGATTGTTCATTTGTCTTTACGCAAACAATTACTTCATCAACAAGATCTCGAATTTTCCCAATTACATGTAGTATTAATGGTTTACCCGCTAAATCAGCTAAGCCTTTTTCAGCTCCAAATCTCTGCGAGTTTCCACCTGCTAATATTATTGCCGTTCTGCTCATCATTTTTTCTCCATTTTCTTCACTTTGTTAATAATGTAGTTAATGATTTCTTCCGCTATATTAATTCTTGTTACACTTTGCAGGCCTTTCCATCCTGGTTGACTATTAAGCTCAACAATAAAGTTTCCTCTTTCGCTTTCAAGTATATCGACGCCAGCAACTTCACAGCCAATAACTTCGGCGGCTTTTACAGCCAATTGTTCAATCTCTTTTGTCGGCTTGTATGCCACCGGCTCAGCCCCTAAGCTTATATTGGTTTTCCATAAATTTGAGAGTCTGCGCATAGCCGCTAAAATCCGTCCGCCTAAAACGAAAACCCGTATATCGTAATTTCCGTGGGGTATAAACTCCTGTAAGTATATTACTTGATGATGGAATTCAAGAGCTCTAAATATTCTCTCAGCGATGTCTGGATCCGAAATCCTTGTTGAGCCTATTCCGCGGGAACCAAATATGGGCTTAACCACCACATCTCCACCCAAATCATTAAAGGCTTTCAGGGCTTCACGGGCGCTTTCGGTGACGATTGTCCGTGGAACTGGTAAGCCTGCCTCCTCGAGAAGTGATAAAGCATAATATTTGTCAACTGAACGTTCTATTGCATGTGGAGGATTGAGAATGTATAGGCCGAGTCTTTCGAGCCTATGGAGCAAATCCATACGAAAAATTATCTCCTCTAGAGATCCCCGTCCAATCGGCCGTACTATTATGGCTTTAAGGTTCCTAAGAACGTCAATCTCATCCAAAGAAACCTCTGGTTTAAAACCAACTCTAGCCATAAGCTTCGGAAAGCTAAAGCAGAGCGGTTGCAAACTGTATTTGGTAGCTGCCTCCTTTAATTGCATTGAGCACCAAGAATTTTCATTACGGGTTAAAATGCCGATCTTCCACATATATTCCTCTCCACTTTCCATAAGTAGATCAAACCAGATATACACGCCATATAGTTTAAATTAGTTCTTTGTTCTTTAATCTTAATATTTCTGCTAGTCTTTATTAAAAAATAAGTGTTTAAATTTGTCATCTCCAGAATAACTGATATGTATTGCAGGAAACCCACCCTATCTTATAGAGAGAATTACTTAAGAAGCGTAGAATTTGAATATCCAGAGTATATACCTTGCCGCGTACTCATTACATGGCCTATCTGGAATACTTATCGGGAGAAGCTCGAGAGAATAGCCATAAAGCATCCGCTACTTTTTCCCAATTTTGAGCCTAGGGCCATCCAGTATAGTGATAAAATTGGCGTTTTAAGAGTTAATCGTTTAATTAAGGATCCCTTTGGATGTATATGGAGATTTAACATAGAGGGTTATCAAGGGCAAGTTGTAAAACATCCACTTGAAAATTGGGAAGACTTCAAGAGCTACAAGTTTCCGAACCCTGAAGAAGGTTTGCCCTCTGAAGGATCAGATAAGCTTACGCCATGGAACACCGTATTTGAAAATCTGGAGAAACTAAAAGCAGAAAATAAATTAGTTCAAGCATCCCTAATGCATGGCTTTTTCTTTCAAAGACTTTATTACCTTAGAGGTTTTACAAATCTTATGAAAGACTTTATAGTGAGACCACCTCAAATATACGATTTAATTGAAGAATTAACAGAGTATATTTTGGATTTAGTAAACAACCTTCTAAAATTTGGTAAAATAGACATAATATATTTTGGAGATGATTTAGGAACGCAGACCAGAATGCCCATAAGTCCATCAATATTCAGAGAATTTATATATCCAAGCTATCGGAAGATCTTCCAGCGGATAAGAGAAACGGGTACCCATGTATATTTTCACTCAGATGGTCACATTGTTGAGGTAATGGATCAATTGATAAATACAGGTGCTAGCGTATTGAACATACAAGATAGAGTAAATGGTTTAGAGAACATAAAGTTCTTGTGTAAAGGCAAGGTTTGCGTAGATGTGGATGTTGATAGACAATACCTCGTACCTTTTGGAAGACCTGAAGAAATTAAAGAACATATAAGACTTATCGTGGAAGAACTCGCTATGAGAAGAGGTGGTTTAATGATCGAGGCTGAAGTTCATCCGCCAACTTCACTAAGAAACATTAAAGCGATTATTGAAGCTATGGAGCAATATATGTGGTTTTCTTAAAATTTAAGTTAAGATTAGCTAGTGATGTTGAAAAATTAATTGATCATGAGTAAAGTAGCTAACCGAATCATATTATCTTTGCTTCTAAGTAATTTGTGTGAGCTTCAATAATCTTTACATTAATGAATTTTCCGAGAAGATTTTCTTGACTCCTCACAACTATAGGTTTATAGGCATAGTTTCTTCCAATCCATGAGTCTCTTATCCCCTTTTCATCTACTAATATTTCGCCTTCCCAGCCAATCCAAGCCTCGTTTCTTTTAAGCGAGATATCACTCGCGAGTTTGGTCATCATGCGACTTCTAAATGCTACTTCTTTGGAATCAATTTGCTTCATACGTGCGGCTGGAGTGTTCGGTCTCGGGAAAAATTTAGATATATTAACTATGTCTGGTTTAACCTCTTCAATAAGTTTCAGGGTTTTTTCAAACGCTTTTCGACTTTCACTAGGAAAGCCACAAATAACATCTGTAGCTATCGTTATGTCCGGAATTTCCTTCCTAAATGAATTAATTATGGCTTTAAAGTCTTCAACTGTATATCGTCGGTTCATTAATCTTAAAATTTCATCATCTCCACTTTGAACTGGTAAATGTAGAAACTTGAATATTCGCTTATTTTTATAGGTGTCTATTAGATCTGGTAGCATTTTTAGGACGTGATTTGGATTCATCATTCCAACTCTAATAAAGAATTTACCATTAACCATACAACATTTTCTGAGGAGCTCAGCTAGATTTGTTTTTGCATCCAACCCGTATGCTCCATTATCTTGAGATGTTAACCAGATCTCTTTAGCGCCTTCCGAAATCGCATCTCTAAGTCTCTTAATAATCAAGTCAGCTGGATACGAAAATAATGTGCCTCTAGCGAATCTGACACAGCAGAAAGAGCATGCGCCTAAACACCCCTCGGATATTGGAATTATCTCGATTACTTTGTTAAGCCTTATCTTTGGCTCTTTTAACTTAACGTTAGGTTTATCTGAGAAGAATATTCGTTTCTTCTCGCCTCTTTCAGCCAACTTTAACGCCGAAACAATCTTATCGACACTATACGGATCTAGAATTACTGAAATGTTTGGGGCAGCCTTAAGTATTGACTTTAAATTTATCTTCGGTAAGCAACCTGTAACAATAAGTGGTTTATTTAGACAACTAAATAAACGTAACCTATTCAATATTCTATCTTCAGTTGGTTTCTTAACGCCGCAAGTGTTCACTACTATAATATCCGCTTCATCCAAATTACTAGATATTCTATATCCAGAATCTAGAATGTGAGCGAGCATTATCTCGAGATCAGCTTTATTCGCGGCACAACCATAACTTTCAACATAAACAACCCTACTCGTACTAGAAGAATCCACTTTATTTTCCATATGTCTTATATTCGCTTGAATACTCATACCAGACAATTTAACCAATAAAATGGTCGAAACAAACTATATAAGCTTACTCCACTCTTAAAATAAAAACCAAAAAATAATTACTTAACAAAACCATCATCCATCCTAAGTGTTCGGACTAAAACTTCGATCTTCTAATACTCTTTGAGACAAAAATTTTAAGAGTTAAAAAATCATTCTCCCCCGAATACTCATATTCTTTAATAAAAATTCGTTAAATCGAACAGTTAATTTTATAAGATAAAGGAACAAACATGATTAATTCATATTTTAATATTATTATGCAGTGATTTATGTCATCTCATAGCATTTTTATCCGGTGATGTGTTATGAAGCTCATAACAATATATCTTCCTGAACCGTATTTAGAGGCCTTGGATGAGTTAGTTAATAGGCGGTATTATCCGCATAGAGCTGAAGCTATTAGAGCAGCTATACGAGATTTGATTGAAGTTGAATTATGGAGACGGAAACGCCATGGCAAAGCTAGCCGATAAAGCACTCCAATATATGTGGAGTGAGAACTTGCAGAGGGGTTTAAGGGAACCTGGATATTGCCGTATATTGGTTATTGGTGTTGGCGGAGCTGGAAATAACACTGTTAGCAGACTCATGGAGTCAGGCATAGTTGGCGCTGAATGCATAGCAATTAACACTGATTTACAACATTTAAACGCTGTGCATGCTCATCAAAAAATTCTTATAGGCGAGAAGCTGACGAGAGGTCTTGGATCCGGCGGAGACCCTAATATTGGTAGGGCAGCAATTGAAGAATCTATTGAGCAAGTTGAGAAAGTTCTAAATGATGTTGACATAGTCTTTGTGACCGCGGGGATGGGTGGTGGAACAGGAACAGGCGCCGCTCCAGTGGTTGCTAAGTTAGCGCGTGAAAAGGGTGCAATAGTTGTTGGTGTTGTTACAATGCCCTTCAAGATCGAGAGAGGGAGAATCGCTTATGCCCTCAAGGGATTAACTGAAATGCGAAGAGAGTGTGATACGGTTATTGTCATCGACAACAATAAGCTGATGTGGCTTGTGCCGCAGCTACCAATAAACGAAGCTTTCCGGGTTGGAGATCAAGTTCTAGCTAACATGATTAAGGGTATAACTGAAGTAATTTCGATGCCAAGTCTAATAAACTTGGATTTCGCAGACTTTAGAACAATAATGAAGCGTGGTGGCGTTGCAATAGCAGGTATAGGTGAATCAGATGCCCCTAATAGAGCTGAAGACGCTGTTCAGAAGGCGCTTAGAATGCCATTGCTTGACATAGATTATAGCGGTGCAAACGGCGCTCTAATTCATGTTTCAGGAGATGAAAGCCTAACAATAGAAGAAGCAAATACGGTAGGCGAGATCATAACTCAAATGATGAGCGAGGATGCATTGGTTATCTGGGGTGCGCGGATAGACCCGAACCTAAAAGGAACATTAAGGGTTACATTAGTTATGACTGGCGTTAAGTCGCCTTATCTGCTAAGTGGATTTGGATCCAAAGCTACTGAACTATACGACTTGGATCCCCAGCCTGAAAGATCTGAAAAACAATTAAGTGTCGACTTAGATTTACAAGAAATTCCAGTATTAGATCTAGAGGGCTAAACTCGACGTTTACGTCTCTTCTTTTCCAAAAATTTTTTTATTCTTAATGAAAATGGTATCCCTTTGCCCAATGGTGTTGTTAATCCTTTTTTGATGGCATTAATGACATCATCTATGTTTGTTTCATTACTATCTATTAGTGTATAAGCCAAACCTATACTTTCTGGTATGTGCGAATCGCTTCCTGCAGTCTGCGGTATACCATACTGTTCAGCAAATTTCCTAGTTATATGAGTTAACAGTTGAAATGGAAAGAGCGATGAGTTAATGACTTCAATAGCATCTAGACCAAAAGAAAGTATCTCTGGATTTAAACCTACGCCGTTCTTGAAGAGCGTTTGTGGGTGAGCTGCAATAGCTATGCCCCCCGCCTCATGAATCCTTTCAATAGTCTCCCTAACGCTTAAGCCCTTTGGAATTGGAGTTGTAATGTTGATACCAATTATGTGTCCGCGTTTGGTGGAAACTTCTATTCCAGGTATTATCAGTAGTTTTTTGTAGTTGTTCATTTCATTTACCATTTTAGTTAATTTTAGGGCTCCCTCAACGGTATCATGGTCGGTTATTGCCGCTCCATCCAACCTTTTTCTCTTAAGCTGAAGAACTAACTCTTTTAAGGTTATGGTGCTATCTCCAGAATAGCAGGTATGTATATGTAAGTCGATTTTTAATGGCAAGAATTCCATCCGCTACCTTACTTTACTTCCCGGATTTATAGGCTTTTCAGGTTCTATAAATACCACGTTGTTCTTATCTTGTGCGGCTAAAATCATCACTTCCGACTCTACACCGAATATTTTTCTCGGCTTCAGATTTGTTACAACTACAATGTATCTGCCCTCAAGCTCTTCAGGCTTATAGTATTTAGCTATTCCAGCAACAGCGGTTTTAGGTCCCCCTTCACCTATATCGATTGTTAATTTTAGTAGATTTTGTGATTTAGGTATAGTTTCGACTTTAATTATTTTTCCAACTCGCATATCTATCCTCGAAAATTCTTCGATTGATATCTTCTCTTGGCTAATTCTAATCTTGTCAAGCATGTTTTGCAGCTCTCCCTCGGAAGCTTCAATTTTACTGAATAAAGGCTTTGCTTCTTCAATTTTATGGCCAGCTGGTAGAAGTTTGTATGCATCATCCCAGAGAAATTTCTCCGGCAGATTTAGAAGTTTTCGAATTCTTTTCGCGGTTATGGGAATAAATGGCTCAAGTATGATTGATAGAGCCTTAACTATCTGAGCAGAAACATATAAAGTGTTTGCTGCGATTTCAGGATTTGTCTTGATTTTTTCCCAAGGTTTCTTCTCATTTAGATATCTATTTCCAATGCGGCTTAGGTCTATTGCTTCACGTAATGCCGCTTGCAACTGAAACTTGCTTAGTGCTTCACTAACGGAGTTAACTTTATTCTTGATTGCATCTAGTGTTTTATTATCCAGATCATCCAGCTTAGTTGGCTCTGGAATTCTACTTTCAAAATAGCTATTTATGAACTTCAATACTCTATGAATGAAGTTTCCTAATGTATCATTTAGATCCGAATTTACTTTTTCAATGAATATTTTCCATGTGAAATCCGAATCCTTTGTTTCTGGACGTATTGAAATTAATGTGTATCTCCAATAATCAACTGGAAACATTTCTAGTGCTTCATCTATCCAAACACCTATTCTTCGGCTTTTAGAGGATTTTTGTCCGCCAAATATTAGCCATTCATTTGTGCAGACATTCCATGGAAGGTTATAACCCTCGTGGGTTGCCATTAGTAATGCTGGAAAAATTAGCGTATGAAACGGTATATTGTCTTTTCCAATAAAATACAATGTTTTAGTATCCTTGTCAAACCAATATTCCTTCCATTTATCCCCATCTCCATGCTTCTTAAAATACTCGATCGTCGCTGAAACATAGCCTAAAACCGCATCAAACCAAACATATATTGTTTTGTCTTCAGCGCCTTTGAATGGCGCTGGTATACCCCACTTATTATCTCTCGTTATCGGTCTGGGCTTTAATCCCTCTTTCAGAAGATTTATGCTGAAGTTTCTGGCATTATCTGGGAATTGCTTGTTCTCCTCAATATATGCTAGAAGCTTATTTGCGAGTTTAGGCATATCAAAATACCAGTGTTTGGATCTTTTTATTATTGGTGATGCGCCGCATATAGCGCATTTAGCTTCTAGGAGTTTTGTAGGTTCTAGGAGACGTCCACACTGTTCACATTGATCTCCCCTCGCTCCTTCATAGCCACAGTATGGACATTTCCCCTCAACAAATCTATCGGGTAAAAAGCGTTGACATTTTGGACAGTATGTAAGTTCATCTTCTTTGGTGAAAACGTAGCCGTTTTGTTCTATCTTGAGCATTAGTTTCCTAACAAATTCTTTGTGAACTGGACTTTCTGTTCTCGTATAGTTATCGAAGGAGATAGCCCACTTCTGAAATAGTTCTGAAACAATCTTATGGTTTCTGTCAGTTAATTCTTTTGGCGAAATCTTCTGCCTAATTGCTTCAATCTCTATTGGCGTACCATGCTCATCTGAACCACTAACAAAAAGGACTTCATCGCCCTTAAGCCTATGATAACGGGCAATGACATCCGCTGAGAGAATGGGTAATAAATTACCTAAGTGGGGTATGTGATTAATATATGGCCAAGCAGCTGTAACTAAAACTCTTCCGAGTTTAACGCACCTCCATCAGCAAAATAATCATTAAAATTTTCTCATACTTAAATAAAACGGATAACGTAAGCAATCGAATAATTATGAAAGCAGTTGAATGTTTCCTATTCTCACTCTTTCAAGATATTTCTTAGCTATTTCATAGCATTCATAGGCTTGTCTTCGACTTGTTGTCGGCAAGTCATTCATAATATACTGCGGATAAAAAGCTAACAAAGTGTATGGTATCCGTGGATCTATATCTGCAATGAATTTAGCTATATTCTTAACTTCTTCAACACCTATATAGCCTGGGATCAAAAGTGTGCTGGCGGTTAAAACCGGAACTTCAAGTCTTTCTCTGAAATATTTTTCACCCACCATCCTAAAATTTTCAAATGAAAATTTGTTGGATGTTCCACAGAGAGCTTTGTAAAGATTTTCATCCCATGCTTTCAGATCAAACTTCACAATACCGCCGCTTTTAAATGATAGTTCAGCAGACTTAAGGGCAAACTCTTTCCGCATATTTCCATTTGTCTCCCAGCATATTCTCAGTATGCGCCCTCTTGCCTCCGCCCTTTCTAAAGCTATCTCGCTCGTTTTTATTGCATGAGGCATCTGAACGGATGGATCGCCGCCGAAAAAACATATGCATGAAACTTTATCGTTAACTTTGTTGGCTAGTTCATCACTACTCATGTAAGGCTTAAGTTCTTGAGAGAGACGTCGGTAATGCCAGTTTTGACAAAAGAGACAATCAAGACTACATGCACCATAGAAAACCGCTAGGTTAACATAACCGATCTCAGCAGATGGCTTATAAGCATATTTCGGGTAACCTGCACCAGTGCAGCCTGGACAGAACCACCATGCAACGCAATTTGTTGGTAAAGGATCGTAATACCATTCTAAAATTCCTTTACTTGGTGTACCGCCTAAACGTGTGAGGCGGCCTGAAATGTTTTTTGTTAGGCCGCAGAAACCTATCTCATCACGTCCAATAACGCATCTATTTCCGCACATTCCGCATAGGATTCCATTAGGGTTCTTTGGTACATCCGGTGGAAGACCGAACATCCTTCGAGAGTTTTCACGAATAGTGCTAACTATTTTAAGCGCTTCGTCCGGTTTCTCTTTGATGCATTTAGCGCAGACACCCAAATTGTTTGAGATTACAGGTGAATCAGCATTACATATTAAGCATTTTCCCAATCTTTCTCACTAATATAGAAAATAATTGCTATGGTTTCTTAAATAATTGTTAAGATTAAAATTTGAGTTGGTGCTGTAATAATATGTTAGGCAGGTGATAGCGTATGGGTAAACTCGAGAAGGAAATACTCAATCTTTTAAGCGAGTCTGAACCCTTAACACTCATGGAGATAGCTGAAAAATTGAATAAAAAGCCTAAAACAATCTTTAGATCTTTACGTAAACTTTTTGAGGAAGGCAAAATAATTTGCGACATAAAGACGAGGCGTTATACTCTAGATAAGGATTACGAACAACAAAAGAAAAGTGAAGAAAACTAGAGTAAAAGTTGGAATTAAAAATTTTAAAATCTATGAAAGCTATTTTATTTCTGTTCTTAATGAGGTGTAGGAGGTTTTCTTCCTGAAAACAAATACTCTGGAATCAAAATCTGAACAAATATTCTCATTAATCATCGACAATCTTCAAAAAACCTACAAACGCTTAGTTAATTATCGCGACCAGAATACGTGGAAGTTTTTTCAAGGTGAAGCTCCAGAAGCATATAAACCGGATTTTGATGATTCCTCATGGAAAATCGTTAAGTTACCTCTATCCTTTGACGCTCGGAAGGGCGGAGCATGGCTCAGATGTAAAGTAATTATTCCTGAAGAAATCGAAGGAGTCGAAATTTCAGGTTCAACTATGAAACTTTCCTCTTTTATTATAATAGATAAGAGTGAAATTTTTGTAGATGGAAGAAAAGTTTTAAGCGCAGATTACTGGACAGAGCTTAGAGGACCAAAAATAATACTGGACGAATGCGTCAAACCTAGGAAAGAGCATGTAATAGCAATACATTTATTCCCAAAATATGAGCCAGTTGATGTTCCACAATTTTACATAACGTACAGTAAAATTGAGAACATAGCTTTTGAGATCGAATCATTTGCCGAAGAAATCAAATTTGCTAAAATGCTAGATAAAAATTTAACTAAAAAGATTCTAGAAAAGTTTGATCTCAGCGTTTTTAGAAGAGATGTATCCCAGTTAATGAAGGAAATAGAAAAAACCCGGAAAAAACTTCTACCCCTATCAAAAAAGGCTAAGGAATTTAAAGTTCATTTGATTGCTCATGCCCACATAGATATGAACTGGCTCTGGCCTTGGGAGGATACTCTCAGAACTATTAGAAATACATTTTCTACAATGGTTGATTTAATGAGAAAATATGACGATTTCTATTTTTCACAGAGTCAAGCTGTAACCTATAAGGCTGTAGAAGATAACTTTCCAAATCTCTTCGAAAAGATAAAACATTATGTTAGAAGAGGTAATTGGGACATTACAGCCTCCATGTGGGTTGAAGCTGATCTTAATATGGCTGGAACAGAAGCATTGCTAAGACAATTCTTATATGCTAGAAATTATATTAACGAAAAATTCGGCATAAAACCAAAAGTTTGCTGGGAACCTGATACATTTGGTCATATTTGGACTCTTCCACAAATATTGAGAAAGTTTGGTATAAGATATTATTACTTCATGCGTTGCGGTAAAGGTCATCCATTGTTCTGGTGGGAAGGACCCGATGGATCACGAGTCTTAGCCTTCACAAGTGTTTATAATAATGTTGTGACACCTAGGAATATTGTTGATTTAGTTATTGACCTTTATGAGCGCTATGGGTTAAAGACGAGCATGTTTGTTTATGGTGTTGGAGATCATGGTGGAGGTGCAACCATAGAAGACATTGAAGCTGCCTACAAGATGCGTAAAAAGCCAACTTTACCAGAATTATCCTTCAGCTCAGTTCAAGCATTTTTCGAGGAGGCTGAAAGAGAGATTGAAGAGAGAAACCTAACCATACCTATTGTTAGTGATGAACTACAATTCACCTTCGATGGATGCTATACTACACATAGTGATATTAAACGTTACAACAGATTATGCGAGTCCCTGCTTATTGATGCTGAGAAAATATGCATCATCGCTAATACATATCCAAAAGACCTCCTTAAAGAAGCCTGGTTGAAAATGCTTTTCAATCAATTCCATGATATCCTTGATGGAAGTGGAAGTGCTGAAGCATATATTTACCCGAAAAAACTAGCTCAGGAATCTCTTAAAGTAGCTGAGAATTTAATAAACTCAGCAATTAGAATGTTATGCGAAAAGATAAGATTTTCAAGGAAAGGAATACCTATAGTCATCTTTAATACCCTCTCATGGGGTCGTAAAGATATAGTAAAAGTAAAGATACCGATACAGTTAATTCCGAAGAATGCTATAGCAGTTTCATATGATGGAAAGGAAGAACAACCAATTCAAATATATGGAGATGAAGTAGTGTTTTTGGCACATGTGCCACCACTGGGCTACAAAACATACTACATTATTAAGGGAAAACCAAAGGAACATTCTGGCCTAAAAGGATCTCCAGAAACCTTGGAAAACAGGTATTTTAAGATTGAAGTGAATAGGTTTTCTGGAACTATACGATCTCTATATGATAAAGCGAATGACAGATTTGTATTTAAGGAGGAAAGATACCCGCATACTAAACCAGTTTTCAGCAATCTTATGCAAATATTATATGAAATGCCTCATTCGATGTCTGCGTGGATAATTGGACCAATATCTAAAATTGAGAATCTTATAAGGAACGTTGATGTTGAGCTGGTCGAAAGTGGGCCTGTGAGAGCAACGATAAGAATCATATGGAGATATCACGATTCTAAGATCACCCAGCACATAAGCCTCTATAAAGATCTGCCTAGAATAGACTTTTACGTACTTATTGATTGGCGCGAGATAGCGGATGATAAAACTGAGGCGCCCATGCTTAAAGTTTCTTATACACCCATACTTTGTAATCCTAGAGCCATATTTGAAATACCATTTGGATATATCGAGAGAATTCCCGATGGAACTGAAGTCCCAGCGTTAAGATGGGTTGATTTGTCAAATAATGAATATGGTTTAACTCTCGCCAATAATTGCAAATATGGATTTGATATAAAGGGTAATACTTTAAGGATGTCACTCATTAGAACAAGCTATAGTCCAGACCCTATGCCAGATCAAGGTAGGCATGAAATATTATATGCATTGTATCCGCATAGCGGAGACTGGAAGAAGGCTTTAGCCTTCAGGGTCGGACATGAATTAAATCATCCATTGAGGGCATATGCGGTTCTAAATCCACTAAAAGTAAGTGATGGTCCATGCGAACCTGAAGAAAAAAGCATACTCCAAATTAAGCCTGAAAATGTGGTAGTCTCTTGCTTAAAGAAATCTGAGAACTCGGATGATATTATCGTTAGGATCTATGATGCTACTGGTGATGGAGCTAGCGTTGAAGCGAAATTCAACCTTAACATAAAAGAGGTTTTTGAAGTAGATTTCATGGAAACCCCCATAAGGGCACTTAAAGTTAAAAATGGCGCAATCTTGTTAAGGCTTAACCCATCCGAAATAAAGACTCTACGTATAAGATTGGCAGATGCTGAATGAAGGAATCCTGAAGGTTCCAGCTTCTCATTATTCCACCATTTTCAGTATATCTGGTTTATCGCTGGTTATTCCATCAACACCTTTATTGGCGTATTCTTTAGCTTCTTCTAGAGTGTTTATTGTCCAGACAATAACCTTTAAACCATTATCGTGAGCTTTCTTTATTAAGGTTGAGTGTGTAAATCTGTATAATGGAAGAAGATACTGTGCTTTTAATGATAGAGCTGCTTTTATCGGGTTTCTATGCCTAACGTAGATTAAACCAGTTTCAACTTTATCATTTAACTCTCTAATTCTTCTTAAAGCCTCTTCATGAAAAGATATTATTATTACGTTATCCTCTAAACCTTTGTTTTTAACAATTTCTAGAACTTTATCCTCAAATCCAACCTCCTTTAATTCTATGAGAATTTTAACTTTTTTATCGAGGAATTCTAGTGCTTCCTCCAAAGTAGGTATCTTTTCGCCCTTGCCAGCATCCAGCTTCTTAATCTCCTCAAGTGTTAACTCATTAACCAAGCCTCTGCCGTTAGTTGTCCTATCAACTTTATTGTCATGTATAACTACTAGTTCACCATCCTTAGTTCTTCTAACATCAAGTTCAACTGCATTTACTCCTAATTCTAATGCCTTTCTAAAGCTACGTAATGTGTTCTCAGGCTCGTATGCCCTCGCCCCTCTATGACCAACCTTCAATTTAAGCATATTAGTAACACCAATTACTCTCTTTCTTCAACTATTATTTTACATTTTGTTGCTAGGGCTGCTATAACTCCTAGGGCGGCAACCCAAGGCGCAAGCAAAGCCCCTATTAATCCAACGGTTACAGGCATTTCAAGAAGAGTTTCATCTTTCTCATTTTTCACTATTATTTTGGTGACATTTCCCTTATGGATTAACTCTTTAATCTTCTTTATTAAATCATCTGACGGAACTTCGTACTCTTTTCTAACAACGTTCTTTTGTAGTGCGCCGCAATAAGGACAGTAATTCATGTCCTCTGATAATTCTCTACCGCAATTCACACAATAAATCAAATTTGCATTCTCCTCTTGTTTTTCATCAATATATTTCTAAAACCATACTTAAAAGGATTATAACCATTCATCAAAAAAGGACACAAAATTTACACTTTTAACTTAACATATATAGTTGTTAGGACTGAAACTAGAACTAAAGTTATAATCGAGAAAGCTGGGAAAAATCCTAGAGCTCCTATGAAAAAACCGGCTACTATTGGACCAGTAGCATGACCAACATCTTTTATTGTTTCTAGAGCTCCCATTCCTGAGCCTAAAGCAGTCTTCGAAGACACTTCTGATATCAGAGGTGAAGTTGAAGAAGTAGTTAGCGATACTCCAAATCCGTATATTATCATCACCAATAATAAGCCAAGAACATTGTTTGTAAGGGGAAGAAGAAACAAACTTACCGCTGAAACCGCTAAACCAGCTATTATGAATGGTTTTCTTCCATACTTATCTGAAAGCAAACCGGCAATCGGTCTGAAGAGAGCTATAGTTAACACCTGCAAGCTCATAAGAATTCCAGTTATCCATTTTTCGATCCCAATTGTATCGGAGTAAATTGGCATGAAAGTTTCAATAGCGCCCATACTAAAGTATGTAGCTGCCTCAGCTAAGCTGACAATAATGATACTAATGTTTCTAATAATTGTTTTTAAACCTTCAATCACATTTGCTTTTGACTCTCCAACAATTTCTCTATGAGCCACTGGTTTTATTCTAAATGAGGAAATCATAGCTATGACCCCTACAATTCCGCAAACAAGATAGGCTAGCTGGAAGGGAGCTAGAAATTGAATTGAAACTAGAAAGCCAGCGGCTATTGGAGCTAAAAGCCTGCCAATCATAGTTGAAGAGGAAAAAATTCCCATAAATTCTCCTCTACGGGATGAAAACATGTCCGCTATGTAAGCTAGAGATACAGGCATAAATATTGCTGTTGCAAATCCATGATATATCCTGAATAAAACTAGTTGCCATATTTCGGTTACACCAAGATAAAGAAATGGTGCTGAAGCAAAAATTAATCCAGAAATAATTAACATTTTTCTTCTACCATAAACATCAGAAAGAGAACCAGCTGTTACATTAACAAAGATCCCAGTAATGGTGCTTGCCGCTGCAATCAATCCTATCTCAAAATCGCTTGCACCAAGAAACTCTGAAAACCATGAAAGAGTTGGAGATTTGGACATTGTCGAGCTAAATATGGCGAAGGCGCCCATAAAACAAAGAAGAAGAAAGTTTCTTGGAAGCTCCCCTCTAGAGTCCGTATGCCCTCCTCTCCCCAATTTGTTAATCCATAGAAATTAATCTTAGGATATAATTGTTGCGCTCATTAAATAAGAAGAAAAAATCTTCATCAGTTTTTAGAATTAATTAAAACCTTATAATTTAAGGTTCTAATTTCTTTATAAGCCTAATTCCATTTTTTCCTGTATCATAATAATCTTTGAGGAATTCAAGGAATTCATAATTATGTTTAAGGTAAAATTTTATTGCCGTAGTATTATTTACATAAGCCTCCAGATAGCATGTTTTAGCTCCCATTTTCTTCAAAATCTTCTCAGCGGAAGTAAGTAAACGTGAACCTATGCCCCGTCTTCTATATTCTGGTTTAACATCTATAGAGTATATGTGCCCAACTAGAATTCCTCTAAACATTTCTATAGAGCTGACGATGAAACCAACAATCTTATCGGATGAAATCGCTACAAGCGTGATGAATTCTGGGTCTCTTATAAATTTCCTCATATAAAATAAAGGAAATGCTTCCTCACGAAAACATTCAATCTCTATCCTATAGAGGTCCTCTAAATCTTTCTCTTCAGCTTTCCTTATTAAAATGCGTTCTTTTGACACAGTAAGTCTATATGTCCCCTCTAGTATATGAAGATTTGTTGATTAGTGTGGTGGTTTAAACGAAAGGTATATACCTTTTAATAATTCTGGTCAGAAAGCCTGTAGTTATTAAAGTTGGTTCACTCAACACTTTGATGTTTGATCATGGCATTTACGTATATGTTGGTTCAGCCCAAAATAGCCTAGAGAAGAGAATAGCACGCCATTTTAGGAAAAAGAAAAAGAAGTTTTGGCATATAGACTATTTGCTTGAAAATGAAAACGTGAAAATAATCACTGTTCTTTACAAGATAGCCCCCAGAAGGGAAGAATGTCGAATAGCTAAAGAAATCAACAGTATAGGCTCGCCGATAAAAGGTTTCGGATCATCAGACTGCAAATGTAAAAGTCACCTATTTAAACTAAATAATTACGAAGAATTAAAAAAATTCATAAAAGAGAATAGGTTCTTAAATTTTCCCTATAGTGAGGTTCAACCAGAAAAAATTGAGGAGAAAGAAATTAAAAATGAGAGTTAAAGTGAAGATGCTGGGATTACTAAAAAAAGCGTGTGGGAAACCTGAGGTCTTAATGGAATTAGATGAAAATTCGAGACTCAAAGATGTTATATCAAAAATAATTGAAGAATCGAAGGATTTGAAAAACCTCTTACTAGATCCAGAGCTTAAAGATCCACGTCCAAACACTATCATACTTGTTAATGGTAAGGAAATAAGTGTATTGAGTGGATTGGAAACTGAAATTGAGGATGGGGATGAAATTACAATAATACCCATAATACATGGCGGCTAAATAGTGATTATGCACCGATTTAATGTTAAATATGTCAAAATTATTTTAGTGCTTTTATTCCAAAGAAATATCTTATTTTCCAATCGAATTATTCAATTAAGCTTAAATTCTTTAGGCTACAATAACTAAGATTATTTAAGGAGAGGGTAAGAAAATTGATTGGTTTTTCAAGTCTAGCTTCCCTCCCACGTTTAAGAAATTATGTTAGCCGCAGAATTTCAAGCTATGATAAAACTGGTGGAAACCGTGACGCCTGGCTAATTAAAGGTGGAGAGAAGAAGGTAATAGCAAATATTGAAGGACCCGCCTGCATAAAGCATATGTGGATGACGCTTGGGATTCCACAGGAAGACTATTTGCGTAGAATAATCTTAAGGTTTTACTGGGATGATTGCTCGGAACCAAGTGTTGAATGTCCAATAGGAGACTTCTTTGGCATGGGTCATGGTATGCGAAAAAACTTTGTTTCATTGCCACTTCAAATGAGCCCGCAGGATGGAAAAGGGTTCAATTCATGGTGGCCGATGCCCTTCAGAAATAAAGCAGTTATAGAGGTTGAAAATCAAGGTGAAGGAGAGTACTGGCATTACTTCTATATAGATTATGAACTCTATGATTCTGTTAAAGCTGTTGAGGGTTTAGCTTATTTTCATGTGCAGTGGAGGCGTGAAGCGGACACTAATGGTTGGGCATATAGAGATAAGCTAAGCTTACAGTCAATGATGCGTGATCCTAGATGGTATAATGTGGATGGAAAGGATAATTATGTGATTCTTGAAGCTGAAGGAAACGGGATTTATTGTGGCGCTCATCTAGATATAGATTGTTTCCATAGGAATCCAAATGATTGGTATGGTGAAGGAGACGACATGATCTTTATCGATGGAGAAAAGTGGCCTCCATCCATACATGGAACTGGAACAGAAGATTGGTTTAATTGCGCCTACAGCCCAAGACAAGAATATAATGCTCCATATCATGGAATAATACTATATAGTGGAACTAGAAGCTGGCCTTGGAGAGGTAAACAAACCGTTTACCGTTACTACATTGAGGATCCGATAAGATTCTATAAAAGTATAAGAGTGACGATAGAGCATGGGCACGCCAATGGTTTAAGTTTAGATATATCAAGCACAGCCTATTATTATCTAACGGAACCTAAAAGAGGGGGTCCTCCTCTACCGCCAGTTGAAGAGAGATTACCAAGACCGGATGAGGAAATATATGAACCCAAAAATAGTCTTTAAAACATTAATGATTTACCACGGTAATCTACCATATTTCTTAACGTAGCTTACTAGACCCCCACTGACTAAAATTTCCAGTAATGCCTGTGGTATTGGCTTGAATTCATAAACTTCATTTTTTGTCAAGTTCTTTATATGCCCCTCTGAAAGACTAACCTCAAGCAAATCCCCATTCGCTATCTTATTAGTTTCTTTACATTCAATCACTGGTAATCCAATATTTATTGCATTCCTATAAAAAATACGAGCGAAAGATTCAGCTATTACCGCTCCCACACCTATATGCTTTAAAACGAGCGGTGCTTGTTCGCGGCTTGATCCGCAGCCAAAGTTTCTGCCAGCAACTACCAAATCTCCCTTCTCAATCTTCTTAGCGAAGTCTGGTATTAACGCCTCCATAGCATGCCTTGATAACTCATCAATATCAGTTATGCTCAACTTATATTTACCGGCAATAATTAGGTCTGTATTTATATCGTTGCCAAACTTCCAAGCCTTGCCCTTAATTTTCAAGTTCAAACTTAACTCACCGCCTTTTAATCTCTATACTTCATTCTTTAATAGTCTTCTAGGATCCGTTATCTTGCCCTCCAGCGCCGTTACAGCAGCCGTTGCAGGTGAAGCCAGATATATTCTAGATTCTGTGCTACCCATCCTACCTTTGAAGTTTCTGTTAGATGTTGATAAGCAGATTTCTCCTGGAGCCAATATACCTTGATGAGCGCCTGCACATGGTCCACACCCTGGATTACAAATAATGCATCCAGCTTCAATAAAAATGTCTATTAGTCCCTCTTTAAGGGCTTGTAGAAATATTCTTCTCGAGGCTGGAATAACTATCATTCGAACATCTTTCTTAACTTTCTTTCCTTTGAGTATTTCAGCTGCAATCCTTAAGTCTTCTATTCGTCCATTCGTGCATGATCCTAGGAAGACCTGATTAACTTCTAACCCCTCAACTTCTTTAACCGGTTTAACGTTATCAACTGAATGTGGGCATGAGATTTGAGGTTCAAGTTCAGAAACATTTAGACTTATTTTCTTGGCATATTCTGCATCTTCATCGCTTTTTAAATCCATATATCTGCTAATTCCCAATTTATTCATGTAGCTCTTTGTTTTCTCATCTGGCTCTACTATTCCTGTTTTAGCTCCCATCTCAACGGTCATATTGCAAAGTGTTAGGCGTCCATCAATGCTCATGGATCTAACTGTTGATCCGCAGAATTCCACAGCCTTATAGGTTGCTCCATCCGCTCCTACAAGCCCGATAATTCTAAGTATCACATCCTTCGGCAGAACCATCGGCGGTAGTATTCCCTCTATTTCCACTTTGAGAGACTCTGGAACCTTAAACCATAGTTTGCCAGACATAAATACTGCCGCCATTTCTGTTGAGCCTATTCCTGTTGCGAATGCTCCTAGAGCGCCGTAGGTGCATGTATGTGAGTCGGCGCCAACAACTAATGCTCCTGGGTAAATTAATCCGGATTCAACCATAAGCTGATGACATATTCCGGAGCCAACATCATATATTTTTGCACCATATTTATGTGCAAATTCACGCATTACTTTATGAACTTTTGAAAAATTTTCATTGGCGCTTGGTGCAACGTGATCTATGACTAATGTAACTTTTGATGGATCCCAAAGCTTCTGGCCTTTCATTTCTTTGAAAGCTTCAATCGCCAAAAGAGCAGTTCCATCATGAGCCATTGCAGCGTCAACTTTAGCTATAACTATGTCTCCGGCATAAGAGTCCTTTCCGGAGGCTAAGCTAAATATTTTCTCTGAGATCGTTTTACCCATTTTAGATCAACTTGACCTTAAAATTAAATAAAGCCAACTAAAAAATTTAGCGTTAATAAGACTTTAAGTAATTTTTATGTCCTCTTAATTTTTCTTTGTTTGAGTAGATTGGCATTTTAAGTAAGGATAAAAAGAAATTGTTGATGCTTTTGTATCCAAAAATTTGCCCACTACTTTTTCTTCTTTCTGCCAGTTCTCTTAGCTGCTATTAATCCAACTTTTCTTCCCGGCGGCGCATTACGTGATACTGTTGTAACTTTTCTAGCACCTCTTCTACCGCTTCCAAATGGATGGACAGCTGCTATCATAGCTCTACCGCGCACTCTTGGATATTTGTGGCCTTTAGCCATCATCCAATGGAATTTTGCTCCCGCCTTAACAAAGGGTTTCTCTGTACGCCCAGAGGCTGCTACTATACCGATGGTTGCTAAACATAGATCATTTACGTAACGAGTTTTACCTGAAGGTAAAGATATTATTGTTCCCTCAGGCGTATGAGATGTGATGGTTGCGTAGGCCCCTGAGGAGCGAACTAGTTTGCCGCCATCACCTGGTAATAGCTCTATGTTACATACAGTTGTTCCCTCGGGGATTAAGCCTACAGGAAGAACGTTGCCAATACTTATTGACGCTTTTCCGCCAACCTCTATTATCTGTCCTTCGTGAATTCCTTCTACAGCTACAGTGTAATATCTTTCTCCGGTCTCAAGCTCTATATGCGCTAAGGGCGCTCCTCTGCCTGGATCATGAACCAACTCAAGAACCTGTCCTTTCAAGACTTTATTCACAATATCTTTTGATAGGTTGGGATATTTTGCGGGTGCTACACGCTTGTGAGTTGAAGCCCTAAATGTTGGAGAACCTCTGCCTCTTCTCTGAACCAATATTCTTTTTCCCATATTTTATTCAACTCCTATTATTTCTCATGATTAGATTATGCCTAATCTAACTGCCAGATCGGTTGCACTATATTCTGGAGATAGCTTCACAAATGCTTTTTTGGTACCCTCCCTAGTTATTAGCACGTTTACCTTCTCAACTTTAACCTGATACAACTCTTCAACAGCTCTTTTTATATCTTTCTTGGTTGCCTTAAGATTTACAATAAAAACTATTTTATTCTCTTTCTCTATCATCCGGCTTGTAACTTCAGTTATAAGGGGATAAAGAATAACTTCATGAGGATCCATAATTAATCACTCCATCCTAGTAAACTTAGTTTCTTTAGTTCTTCAATACTTGAGCTAGTCCAAATGGTTAATCTTCCCGGATGAGTGCCCGGAGCCAGTAGTTCAGGATTCAAATCCCTAACGCTGACAACATCCACTCCTGGAAAGTTTCTAGCAGCCTTAAATATGCCGTCTTTTTTGGAGACAACGATTAATGGGCCAACAGCCATTTTAATTCTTCTGCCACGCATCTTGCCCTTACCGCTTCGAACTTTGATACTTTCCTTAACCCTTTCAATATCTGACCAGACGCCAAGACTTACTAGTACGTTTTTCAGTTCTCTCGCTTTACTTACGCTTTCAAGGTCGTCAGTTACAACTAATGGTATATCAGGAACATTATCAACTATATGTCCTCTAGATTTAACTATCTCCTTTGAAGCTGTTGCAGCTATTGCCGATAGGAGGGCTAAACGCCTCTCCTTTTTCGGAATTTTCTTGTAAATTTTCTTTTCAACCACTGGCGGATGAGCTAGACGTCCACCAACGGTTCCAGGGGCAAGAGCAGCTCTTCTGCCACCCTTTATGCGCGGGACTCTAGAGATCCCGTATCCAGCTCCCCAAGACTCTGCAGTAGTTCTTTTTCCAGCGTATGGATCCCTACCTTTAGGCTGAAAACGATGAGATTGAATAGCTACAACAGCTCGTTTTATAACGTCTGGTCTAAAGGGTGTTCTAAAAATGTCTGGTAGTCGGATTCTGCCAACCTGTTTCCCCTCGAGATTAAAAACCTTAGCGTAAAATTTAGCCATAGTAGTTCCCTCCGTTTTTACACGCCCTGCTGAGATTGTAGGGAAATAAATGTAATCTGCGGTGGAGCTTCACTTACTTTTTTCGGCGGGCGAGCTGGATATCTTAATCTTATTAGCCTTTTAGCTGGTCCTGGAACGCTTCCACTTAGCAATATATATGGGCCTCTAACTAAACCGTAACGGAGGAAGCCGCCTTTAGGCGTAATCTCCTCGCCATTCTTTCCAATTTTTATTATACGTTTATTATATTCAGTTCTTTGATGATAACCCATTTGTCCAGCTCTTGGAACCGAATATATGACCCTTTTCATTCCCCATGCGCCTAACGTTCCAACTCCACGTTTAGTTTTACGACTTTTATGTTGTAGAATCCTCACGCCCCATCTCTTTACTGGCCCTTGAAATCCCTTGCCCTTTGTTATTGCAACCACATCTACAAATTGTCCTTCCTTAAAGATCTCTTCAACCGAAACAGTTTTACCTAAAAGTTTCTTAGCATACTCAAATTGCTCCTCAATTGTTCCTCCACCAATCTTAATCTCCATTAAATCTGGCTTTTTCTTCGGAACACTTGCCAATCGGGGTTGCGTCGCAGCTAAAACTCTAAATTCAGCAATTTTGTTCAAGGAATTTTCAATTTTCTCTAGCTTTTCTTCGACTTTTTCTTTGCTAACCTCTTTAGGAAGAACTATAACTCTTTCAAAATCTTTGGGTAATGGATTGGCCCAAACTTCAGTTAACGTTTTAAGCCCATATTCATCCTTTGTATATGCGCGGATCGCCGCTACATACATTGGAGGCGCATCAATCACTGTAACGGGCTGAACAATCTCTTTACCGAAGTTTGGTGAACCTGGTTCATCATCAACAACTATCGCATAAGTCATGCCAGCTTTATAGCCAGCGAAACCTAATAATATGGGGCCCTCTTTAACTTCAGGCCAGTATCGTATTCTTCCAATTGGACGTGAAGCTCTACCCCTAGGTAAATAGGCTAGTGAACCCCTCTTAGGAGCATTAACTTTTCTATGACCCACCGGTCTTCAATCCCCTTTTTAATTTACTTTTCCTTTTAGTCTCTCATCAAATAAGAGAAATAAGTTATAAACCTTTCTTTTTTATATTTCATAAGGATTTGTCTGGTGAGGAGCGTATATTAATATGTTAGAGTTTACAATGCAAAAAGGTTTATGGCTTAAGGGAGCGCTTCATTGTCATAGTACACTTTCAGACGGTCTTCTCAGTCCAGAAGATGTTGCCCATTTCTATGAAATTAGGGGCTATACTTTTTTAGCTATAACCGATCACAATAAAATATGTAAGGTAAAAAATTTTAATGGTGTCTATCAACCTGGAGTTGAAGTTGAAAGAAGTAAATGTAAACTGGGTGGATCGTATCACATTGTAGCTTTAGGAGTTGATGATCCAGCAATTTTGGATATAAGAGATGCTCAGCTCTTTATAGATTACGTTAATGATGACGGCGGATTAACATTCATAGCACATCCGTATTGGTCAGGCCTTCTGCATGAAGATTTAATTCGACTTGAGGGTTATATTGGTATAGAAATATATAATACTGGGTGCGATGTTGAGGTAGCTAAAGGATACAGTCTAACCCACTGGGATAATCTTTTATCGTCACGCAGAAAAATCTGGGGTTTAGCGGTAGATGATTCTCACAGATATTTTTTACTTCCAATAGATGCTGATGGAGGATG
>CAZWWD010000003.1:0-9415 GCA_964637155.1 uncultured Candidatus Bathyarchaeia archaeon | reverse complement strand
CGGTAGATGATTCTCACAGATATTTTTTACTTCCAATAGATGCTGATGGAGGATGGATATGGATTAATGTTGACGATATGAATCCAGATGAAATATTAAAATCTATAAGAGAAGGCAGATTTTACTCTAGCATGGCCCCGAAAATAATTGTTTTTAGGTATGAATCGAATTATTTACGAATAGAGTCTTCACCCATTAGCAGGATAAATATTATAACCGTGAATGGAGAAGGATTTTCTCTTTCCCTTGAAACGATAGAAAGATTCATTAATGACTGGAGGGACCCGTATAAAAGGAAATTGTTATGCAAGAAGCTTGTAAGGGACTTTGATTATGTAAGTGAGGCGTCAAAACAGGAAATCTACTTAGAAACTATCAACAATGAAAAGCTTGCAATAGAGATAAAAAATAAGGGCATAGTTAAATTTGAGGTTAAAGAAGCTAAAAAGGAAAATAAATATCCATATGTGAGAATTGAAGTGATCGACAAGAAAGGTAGATATGCTTGGATCAATCCAATAATTTAACTTTAATATTTAGAGTTATTAAGTATTAACTTACTTTATGATAATCTAAGGGTTATTCTAGGTGAATTGCATCTTGGAGATCCCAGAAGCACTTTTAAAAGAGAGATTTAGATTATTTCTTGAGGAGGACATAGGCTTAGGTGATATAACAAGCAATCTAATAATTCCCTCCAACATTAGTGTACATGCGCAAATTATTGTGAAGGAAGCAGCGGTTATAGCCGGATTACATGAGCTAAAAGCAATATTTAGTATGGTTGGTGCAAAATCATTATGTCTAGTTAATGAAGGCGACGAAGTATCTCCCAACACAGTTATCGCAGAGATTGAAGGTAATGGAAGAGCAATATTAGAAGTTGAAAGAACCGCGTTGAATATTTTTTCACGTATGAGCGGAATAGCTACAGCTACAAGAAAATTACTAAAAAAGATTAAAAAAGCTGGCCTAGATGTACGGATAGCGGCAACTAGGAAGACCGTTCCCGGATTACGTTACTTTGATAAAAGAGCTATTATAATTGGCGGAGGAGATCCACATCGCTTTAGACTTGACGATCAAATATTAATTAAAGACAATCATATAGCGATTGTTGGTAGTATAAAAGAGGCCTTAAAGAGAGCGCGTTCATTAGCAAGTTTCTCAAAGAAAATAGAAATCGAGGTCAGAACCGTGGATCAAGCAATAGAAGCTGCTTCCCTCGGAGCCGACATAATAATGCTAGATAATATGACTGTTAATGAAGTCCGCAAAGTGATAGAGAGATTGGAAAGCCTTAATCTTCGCGATAAAGTTATCATCGAAGTCTCCGGCGGAATAACCGAAGAGAATATTATGGAATATGCTCAACTTAAACCGGACGTGATCTCAATCGGCGCACTTACTCACTCGGCTAAATCAATTGATGTAAGTCTAGAAGTTATTGAAGTTGAAAACTAAGGGAGGTTTAGTAGGGTTTTTCCTTAATAGTTTCTTTTATTACTTTAATAACTCTTGATGCTGGAGCGTCAGTTTTTATTCCTCTATCATGGAAGTGTGTGCGTATAGCTTTAAAACCTGCCTTTCTAAGACTACCAATAACTTTTTTTATTGGCGGAATAGGAAGATTCACTTTATCACATATTTTATCGATAACATAATAAGTAATTGGAGCATCAACCTCACTTTTAACTAACGATACTATTCTAGTGATCTTTTCGTTCATATAAGAGATATTTTTCAAGTTCTCCTCCATAATCCTACAAAATTCCTTATCAGCTATTTTCCCAAGCCATAGTGGTCCAGCAACTTTTAGAGTTGAGTTACATTCAATGCATTTACCACTCCAGTTTATTAATGGTATGCCATAATGGGCTTCCCTACGGAAACATTTGAAACAATGAGATATATAACCCATTTTTTCTAAGGTTTCATCTGCTTTTTTAGCGCCATAATCAACTGATGCATATAGGCGAATGTAGTGATCTGTACTGTGACTAAATAACACTTTTATGCCAATGTTATGTTTAGCTGCTATTGTTGCTAAACATCCAGCTAAAAGCCTCACGGCAATTTCATGACAATATTCGGTCCTAAGCGACACGCCCCCATACTTTCTTAGTGCAACTTTAGGGTAAACGCCGCATAATGGAGCCATGTCTGTAGCGGTTAGAGCTAATAATCCTCCATTTCTTAATGCTCTGACAGCAGAATCAATATAGGAAACTGGGGATCCGAAGGGATCTATGTCTATGAAATCAAATCTCTTATTCGGCGCAGCATGCTTGGATAGAAATAAGTTTGCATCTTCATTTTCCACAAACACTTGGTCAGTAAGATTGTTTAGTTGAACATTGTATTGAGCTATTTCGCAAGCTTTCTTATTTATGTCATTAAGATAAACTGCGCCTATATCTTCAATCTCCTTGGCAAAACGTATCCCTCTAATTCCACAACCAGCTAGAGGTTCAGAAACATTCAGTTTTCTTTTCACAACGCTCTGATAAGATTTAAGAACTAAAACTGCTATGTCTCGACAAGTTTTCATAAGTGGATTATAAAAAACTGGTGCTCTAGATGGCGCATAATCCCAGAATCCCCTTTTAAAAGATTCGAGTTTAGGGACAACTGCTTTAACCATGCCTTCGCGGATGATTTCTGTTGGAAAATCAAAGCTCAAATGGAATCCCTCACATTTCCATTATATTTTCTTTTAAGGATCATGATTAAACTTTTATAGGATCTCTTCCACTTGATATTTTTAGATAATATGGTGAGAGGGGCAATTGAAGTTTAAAGAACTAGGCTGGAACGGTTTTCTACTTGAAATTCCAGAAGAAATGCGTCTAACAAGTGAAGGGGGAAATATAAAATCAGGTTATTTGAAGCTTGAGATGGAAGGTTTTTTAATAGAAGTCAGATGGGATCCATTTGAGGCTAAAAAAGCTAAACCTCTAGCTGAAATTGCTAATTCCTTTATAAAAGATGTTAAAAAGAACCTTGAGAAAAAGAGTAAAAAGAAGATTGATTTGAAAGTTGAGAGTATGGGCAACACTCTAATAGCTTCCCACAATGCCTATTCAATGAACATTAAATCCGGGGCTGAAAAAGACCTAGTTTACATATGGAATTGTGAAAATAGCAAACGCATAATTATAGCTCATTTAGTTTCTTTACTTCCAAAGGAGAAAAGTAAGGAGGTTATTACTCATACACTTAACTCGTTTAGATGTCATTTAGATGAAGAACTCATTCCATGGGTCGCCTTAAATTTGCGATTTCAAATACCGAGTTCATTTTTACTTTCCGAAAGAAGGATAGCTGCTGGCAGAACCTATTTAATATTTAATGAGCAAAAATTTTCTACTTTTACCGAAAGAGGTAGAAAATTGTTGATTGAATATTTCTCTATGGCAAATCTAATTTTTGAGGATAATTATAAGAATCCTGAGAAATGGTTCCAAGAGGAATATTGGAAAGACTTAAAGAAACGTCTAAAGAACATTACTTTCCAGACTACTGAAGCTAAGAGATTCATGCGGCATAAGGCAGTATATAGACATGGAGTTAAAAATTCTGGTTTGCTGTCAAGAAGAAAAACTGTGAGTGAAAACCTAACATGGTACTGTTCAAAAACAAATCGCATATATTCAATAACCTACGTATCTTACATTAATAGACCCCTCTTTCTAAAACGAGAGCTAAATGAAGAGGAAGATAGAAAAATTATGCAGAATTTCTTATCGTCATTTAAATGTCATTATTAAGACAAATTTTTTGAGGACGAATTATTAACCAAAGAAATTGCCGAGAAAAATATTTTAGGGAATAATGCATCAAGAGAGCATAATAATGTGTTCTTTTTAATTCTTTATGAGAAGGGAGGATTTGTCGAAGATGGAAGGAAACAAAGCTGAAACTAATGAGCTCTCTGAGAGCGAACTTGAATTTTACTCACGGCAAATAGTTCTTTCGGAGATAGGTTATGGAGGGCAGCTCAAACTTCGTAAATCAAGCGTTTGTATTGTTGGATTAGGAGGTTTAGGTTCTCCTACGGCTTTACAGTTAGCGGCTATGGGCGTTGGGCACTTACGCTTGATTGATCAAGATGTTGTGGAGCTTTCAAATTTGCATAGACAACTACTTTATGGAGCGAAACATGTAGGATATCCGAAAGTTGAGGTTGCCGCTAAAAGACTAAGGGAGCTCAATCCAAACATAAAAGTTGAACCTTTGCCAATATCAGTTAACGCTGGAAATGCGGAAAAAATAGTTAGGGGAATGGACGTTATCGTGGACGGTCTTGACCGCATGACTCCGAGATACGCAATAAACAGAGCCTGCCAGAAACTCGGCGTACCATATGTCTTCGCTGCAGCTTTAATGACTTTTGGTAATGTTTCAACCATAATTCCCGGCAAAACACCTTGTTTAGAGTGTTTTCAAGGTAACCTTAATGATGAGATTTTACCCACATGCGCCACAGTCGGAGTTCATACCTCCTTGCTAAGCGTAATATCAGGTATAGAAACTTCGGAGGCCATCAGAATAATTCTTGGCAAGGAACCACGCCTAGCAAATAAGCTTTTACATTGTGACATTAGTGATTTAACTTTTGAGAAAATAGATATTTCAAAAGTTGAAAGCTGCCCTGTTTGCGGTTCAAAACCATCAGGTTCACCTATGCCTTTGACGAGAAAATTAGTTACTGAGACATGTAGTAGAGGCGGTAAAAGGGTTTTCAGAATAATTCCTAAAGAGAATCTTAACCTTGAATTAGATAAACTTGCTTTGATTATTAGGAATAAAGGTTTTGAAATCAAGGTTAAGGCTGAGCTTGGCATAACATTTAAGAACGAGTTTAATGGCTTAACCAGTGTGTTGAAAAGCGGTATAGCGGTGATTGAAGGGGCTGAAAGCGAAGAAGAAGCCTATCAATCATTCTCAAACTTAATAATTGACGGTCTTAGGTTTCCTGTTTCAAGGATCAGCATCTAGGTAGAAACAGATATGATTATAGAATTGAATAAGGATCAGGTTAATCTATTAATCAGGGAGTCTCGGAAGGAATACCCCAAAGAAGCTTGCGGAGTCCTCTTTGGAAGCGTATGTAAAGAAAAGGCGTATGTAAAAAAGATAGCTTTACTTAAAAACTTACTTGATTCTGAAAATAGATTTCAGATGGATCCTACAGAATTTCTGAGAGCCTTGTTGAATGCTGAGAAAAAAGGGTTGCAACATATAGGTTTCTTTCACTCTCACCCCTTAAATACAAAACCATCTGCAATAGACTTAGAATATATGAAGCTGTGGCCTGAAATCATATGGCTTATAATCTCACCTCTAAACTGCAGGATGGCAGCTTATCAAATAATTGATGGACACTTAAGAGAGGTCTCTGTTAAAGTGAAAATTAGTGATAAATGTCTTAAAAGAAATGAGAAATAAAAATAAATTAGATGAAATGAAGATTAGTGTTGGACGCTTATGGGAAAGTTGGTCGTAGTTAAAGTTGGTACGAGTAGTGTAACTAAAAGTGATGGTAGTTTAGACTTTGACGTGATGCGTGAACTTACTGATCAAATTTCAGAAGCTGTCAAAAAGGGCTATCAGATAATACTTGTTACGTCAGGGGCTATAGCTTCGGGGATCGCGGAGCTTGGAATAAAGCCTAACCCTAACGATATAGTCTTTAAGCAGGCATGCGCCGCTGTTGGTCAAGCTATTTTAATGGAGCATTATCGCCGGATGTTCAGGCGGCATGGCCTGAAGGTTGCACAAGTTCTTTTAACAAAGGAAGACCTAGCTAACAGAATCTCTTATGTTCATACTTGTAACGTTCTTGATAAGCTACTCAGCTTGGGAGTTGTCCCAATAATAAATGAGAATGATGTTACGTCCGTTGATGAAATAATGCCCATTATGAAGGGTTATAAAGTTAATTTTAGCGATAATGACATACTCTCCGTTTTAATAGCCAATGCTATCCAAGCAGACTTAATTGTTATATTATCTGATATTGACGGACTTTATAATGCCAATCCAACAAAAAATAGAAAGGCGCAAGTGATCCCATTAGTTGAGAAGATAACTCCTGAACTCAAAAAACTTGCTGAAGGCAAAAGTGCTTTTGGCAGAGGCGGCATGAAAACTAAGCTTGAAGCTGCCGAAATAGCTATGCAGAGTGGCATACCGCTCATAGTGGCTAATAGCCGTAGAAAAAACGTTTTATTGGATATTCTTGAGGGAAAGCAGATTGGAACCTACTTTAAGCCGCTAGGCAATAGAATGCCTAGCATAAAAAGCTGGATAGCCTATGGCGCTGGCTCTAAGGGGCAGATTAAGGTTAATGAGGGGGCTAAGCAAGCGATTCTGGAGGGGGCAAGCTTACTTGCGGTTGGAATTGAATCGGTTTCTGGCCAATTTAAGATTGGTGATGTAGTTAGCATAGTTGGTCCGGATGACAAAGAGTTCGCGCGTGGCATAGTTAATTACTCAAGTGAAGAAATAAACTTGATAAAAGGTCTAAAGACTTCGCAGATAAAAAAAGTCTTAGGCTATATAAGACGCAAAGAAATTATTATTAGAAAACTCATGTATATAACTAGTAGTTAGCAAAGAGGCGGGGTTAATTAAATGAGTGAAAAAATAAGTGAACTTATTTTAAACATATGTAAAAAGGCTAAAGAAGCATCATACATTTTAGCCAGATTACCAACAGATACAAAGAATAAAGCCTTATACAATATGGCTGATGCTTTAGAGAAGAACGCTGAGGAAATATTAGAAGCTAATAAAAAAGATGTTGAGGCTTCTAGAGCTAAAGGCGTTAGAGAAGCATTGCTCGACAGATTAATTTTAACTAAATCTAGAATATCAAAGATGGCGCAATGCTTAAGGGAGGTCGCTGAACTCCCGGATCCTGTCGGTGAAATAGTGAAAACGTGGATTAGACCAAACGGCTTGATAATCGGGCAGATGAGAGTTCCCCTAGGTGTTGTGGCAGTAATCTATGAATCTCGTCCGGATGTAACGTCGGATGCAGCGGGCATATGTTTAAAATCGGGTAATGCTGTCATTTTGAGAGGTGGATCTGATGCTATAAATTCCAATATTGCTATAGGAAAGATTTTAAATGAAGCTGCAGTAGAATCAGGGATCCCCGATGGCGCAATACAGGTTGTTCCAATAACCGAAAGAAGTGCAGCTTTAGAGCTCATGAAAATGAGGGAATATGTTGACGTTTTGATTCCGAGAGGCGGTGCTGGCCTCATCAGGGCAGTGATAGAAAATGCTAAAGTTCCAGTTATTGAGACTGGAACTGGCAACTGTCATATATACGTTGAAAGCGATGCAGATTTAGATAAAGCTGTAGACATAATAATTAATGCCAAGTGTCAGAGGCCAGGTACTTGTAATGCTGCTGAAAAGCTTCTTGTTCATAAAGATATAGCCAAAAAATTTCTTCCAAGAATTATTAATGAATTACGTAATCATGGTGTTGAGATTAGGGGTTGCGAAGAGACTCGTAAGATTGTACCGGACGTTAAACCAGCAACTGAAGAAGATTGGTATACAGAATACTTGGACCTAATAATAGGTGTTAAAATTGTAAGCGGATTGGATGAAGCCATAGCCCACATAAATAAATATGGAACAAAACACTCAGATGCGATATTAACTTCTGACTTCAATAAGGCTTTACGCTTCATTAGAGACGTAGATTCAGCGGCTGTTTATTGGAATGCTTCAACGCGATTTACCGATGGAAATCAGTATGGACTTGGAGCGGAAATAGGCATAAGCACGCAGAAACTGCATGCACGTGGACCAATGAGCGTACAACACTTAACAAGTATTAAATACTTCATTCTTGGACGAGGACATATAAGAGAATAATTTCCTACCCATACCTAGAGTGAATACAAAAGCATCAACAATTTTTATCATTCTTCTTTCTTCTATGGTTAAAGAAGCTATTCATAACTTTCACTCTCTCAGAATAAATCTATAGTAAATTAAAATTAATTCTCTAGCCAAAAAATTACATTGTGATAGTTATGTCTGTTGCGATTAAGAGGGAAATTTTAGTTTCCATTCTTGGGAGTACTATAGAAAATAATAATGTTAGAGTGGAAGATATTAGTAAAGGAGCCAGAGTCCCTCGTGAACTAACTAAAGAGATCTTAATGAAACTTCATAAAGAAAAACTTCTAAAACTGGAAGACAATAAAGTAATTGTCGATAGTTTACAACGCTTAAAAATAGCCGAAAAAGCAATTACTCTAGGTGCTGACGTTGAGAGGATAGCAAGATTTTTAACATGGATTGAGTTTGAAAGTTTTTCTAGATCAGTTTTTGAGGCGAATGGTTTTGAAGTTAAAAAGAACTTGCGTTTCACATGGCTAAAGAAAAGATGGGAAATAGACATACTGGGTCTTAAAAAGCCAATAATTATCTCAGCTGATTGTAAACACTGGCATAAAAAATGGGGTGGAGCTGCAAGCATTAGAGCAGCAAAAAATCAGATTGAAAGAACGAAAGCGTTAGCTGAAGCCTCTAGAAACATGATGGACAGAATAGGTATTAGCGGATGGAGACATGCATATTTCATACCAGTGATTTTATCACTTTCGCCATCTCGATATAAATTCTATAAAAGAACTCCTATAGTTCCAATCTTGCAGCTTAAAGATTTTCTTGAAAACGTTATAATTCATCTAGATGAAATAACTAGTTTTCATGTGTTCTACCCTTCTTTGAATGATTTTTAGGTGAAAATTATGGACATTAATTGAGACCAAAAACTTAAAAAATAAAATCGTATTTATTAAAAATTATTTTGGGCATTTAAATAATCCATTTTTCAAAGATTATTTTTCTCATCCAGCATCTTCCTAATTTTCAATTAGAAAAAATTCAAAATAAGGTTTTTTTGGCGAAATGTCTGAGCATTCAAACATCAGATATTTTCAGAAAAAGAAAGAGGATAATATGGAAAGCTTTATATTTTTACAGGGATAATTTTTCTATCCAAAAAGAGGTTTAAAAGATGCCTCAATTGAATGAAGAACTAATTAAGATAGTAAATGTGTCTATGCCCTTTCCAGCAGAGGTCATAGCAGCTTACTCCCGCTTAGGTATGGTTTTCACAAGTGGCGACCTTGCAAGGGAAGCTGAAATTCCTAGGTCAACCGCTAAATATTATATAAGGAAAATGCTTAAGATGCATATGATTTCTAAAGTTCCCTACAAAAAGAAGTATCAGAAGTATGCTAATGCAAAAAACTTTTCAGATTGGCTTATAGATCTAATAAGGTTGGCTATAAGACCACTTGAAGAAAAGAGATAATATTAAAAAAGAGCATAATAAGGAGCAGCTAGGCATTTGTCACTGAGAGATCTAGCTGCG
>CAZWWD010000002.1:0-53497 GCA_964637155.1 uncultured Candidatus Bathyarchaeia archaeon | reverse complement strand
TTTTCTTAACTTGATTTAGTCCCGGAATCAGATGCGCTCTAGCAGGCTCAATAACTGTATCCGTCATGCCTCTCCCCATAACTTCAATATCATTTAAGGCGATTCCAGCAATGAAGGTTGCCGCTCGACTCACGTTATAAACCATGCTCGAGAGATCAATCTTTTTCGGAAGAACGGACCTCGCTAGGCTTGTATTAAACTTTATTTCCGGAAGAACTAGAGCAAATTCGACGTTAGAGGGTAACTTAAGCTTTAAAACCTCCAATGGTTTTCTCGAAGTTATTACAATAAAGTCTCCTAATATGGCTGCTGAAACATTGTCGGCATGTGGGGCTCCAGCTGAGGCTATCTCTCCTAAGGCCGCGCACTCTATTAGTTGAATTTGATTTAATTCTAAGCCTAACAATTCGTTTACAGCTATCGCTGTTGCTGCAGCGCTCGCTGCACTGCTTCCTAACCCGCTTCCGGGTTTTACTCCCTTATGGATTTTTATTCTCAGACCATATTCTTTTCCTGAAAGCTTTAGAAGTTCCTTCGCAACTATGCCCGCCGTATTTCTTTCGGTTTCCCTTGGAATTTCTTTAGCCCCCTCACCTTCTACGGATATCTCTATCACTTTTTTGTCTGCGATCTTTTCAACCAGAACTCTATCAAATAATGCATCTAAAGCAACTCCAAAAACGTCGAAACCTGCCCCCAGATTAGCTGATGTAGCCGGAGCAATTGCCTCAACCATTGATAAAGCCACAATCAATCACCAAGCAAATTATAGGATATTAATTCTAAAAAATTTAATACTGCTGTTGTTAATTCTTTTTGAAGCTTTACCAAAAAATTTAACTCCAACCATTCCTTTTTAAGTGAAGGTGAACGAAATATGAACGTGTTTGAAGCGATTTTTGGCAGACGTAGCATAAGGAAATATTTGGATAAACCCGTTGAAGAGGATAAACTCATCAAATGCCTTCAAGCGGCTATATGGGCTCCCTCAGCCAATAACTCGCAACACTGGAACTTTATAGTGGTAAGGAATGCTGAAACTAGAAGAAAACTGGCTGAAATCCATAGATGGGGAAGATTTATGGCTGAGGCTCCGGTTGTCATAGCTGTTGTAGGGGATCCGTCCAAATCAAGTTTCTGGCGCGAAGACTTGGGCGCAGCGGTGCAAAACATGCTTTTAGCTGCGTACGCTCAGGGACTGGGAACATGCTGGATGGGGGTCGCAGATACACCATATGAGGAGCCAATAAAGAATCTTCTCAACATACCGGGGAACCTAAGAGTTTTATGCACTGTTGCTTTAGGTTATCCTGCTGAAAGTCCCTCTCGAAGCAGAGAACCACTAAATCGTAAAGTTCACTGGGAAAAATATGGTGTGCAAAGGGAGGATTTATCCAAATCTAATTCTCTGTCTGAATGCTGACCACCAAACTACATTTTTCATATTCATGCATCTAAGGGGTGGTATAAAATAACTTATAATAAATGCAAAAGCGTAGTTAATTCTGATTTTAAATGTGAATTTATACTTGTTGTTTATGAACATCAATTACCTTAAAATTAAAAAATAAAATTATATATCCTTCCCTCGTATCCTGTGATACCCCCTCCTCTACTAAACGTATTCTTTTTGTCCATTAGATAGACTCGAAATCTAACATTACAGACAAACAAAAATCAACTATTTCTCAGAGATTGCTAATTTTATATATGTTTATATTGATGAGTTCACTCTAATCATTAATAGTTTATAGCGTTTAATAAGAGAATGTTAGTGGTGTGTTTGTGATGAATGTTCCATTAGAGAGAATCGATAGGTATACTTGGCGGATACCCAAGTATAGGGCTGGTATGCGTGTTCCAGGTATAGTGTTTGCAGATGACGATCTTATTGAAAAGATGAAAACTGACAGAACTCTAGAGCAGTGTGCGAATGTAGCTCATCTGCCGGGCATATATAAGTATGCTATAACCCTGCCTGATGGGCATGAGGGCTATGGTTTCCCAATAGGTGGTGTTGCAGCAACGGACTATGAGGAGGGGGTCGTCAGCCCAGGTGGTGTTGGATACGATATTAACTGCGGCGTTAGGCTTCTCACAACTAATCTCTCAGAGAAAGACATCCGTCCAAAGCTGAATGAGCTGGCAACAACAATATTTCATAATGTTCCAAGTGGGCTTGGAAGCCGCAGAAGAGACTTTAGCGTATCCTATAATGAACTTGACCGAATAGTTAGAGAGGGTGTTCCATACCTAATCGATAAAGGTTACGGTAGGCCTGAAGACGTTAAGCATTGTGAGGAAGGCGGAAAAATGCCTGGTGCCAACCCAAACAAAGTTTCAAACACAGCTAAAAGGAGAGGGTTATCGCAACTTGGAACCCTAGGATCTGGAAATCACTTTCTAGAAATCCAGAAAGTTGATAAAATCTTTAATGAGAAGGTTGCTAAAGCCTTCGGCATAACCCATGAAGGGCAAGTCACAGTTATGATTCACTGCGGATCACGCGGGTATGGTCACCAAATATGTTCAGATTATCTGCGCATAATGGAAAGAGCAGTCCACAAATACAACATTAGGATACCTGATAGGGAGCTTGCATGTGCTCCGGGAACAAGCAGGGAAGCCCAAGATTATTATCAAGCCTTAGCGTGCGCAGTGAACTATGCGTTTGCTAATAGACAAATGATTACACATTGGGTTAGACAGAGCTTCGAGCAAGTATTCAAGACGCCAGCGGATAAGCTTGGCCTAGACCTAGTTTATGACGTAGCCCACAATATTGCGAAGATTGAGGAGCACTCAGTAAACGGTAAAACCGTTAAGGTTTGGGTTCATAGGAAAGGTGCGACAAGAGCGTTTCCACCCGGCCATAAAGATGTTCCAGCGGACTATCGAAGTCTAGGTCAGCCAGTTATTATACCGGGTTCAATGGGTACCAGCTCATGGGTTCTTGTGGGCACACCTAAAGCTATGGAGATAACGTTTGGTTCAACAGCTCACGGGGCAGGTAGAATGTTAAGCCGCAGAGCTGCAACAAGACGCTTCACTGGAAGCCAGATTAGGAGAAACCTTGAAAGCAGAGGTATAGTTGTTAGAGCGGCAAGTATGACGGTCTTAGCTGAGGAAGCTGACCCAGCATACAAGAACGTTGATAAAGTTGCTGAAGTTAGCAACGCCGTTGGTATAGCAACCTACGTAGCTAGACTTCTCCCAATAGCCGTTGTAAAAGGCTAGATACTCTATTGAAGGTATTGTTGATTAAAAACACTGCCTTTTATTTCTTCCTTATCCGAGCATTATTACTTAATTCCTCAGTGTAGGGGCTATTTAGAACCTCCTTAACTTTTTTGGTTATTTTTGGCCCTAAGCCGTAAACATCTATAGGCCATCGATCAACTTTAGTTAGAGCATTAAGGGGAGTCTTATAGGTCTTTAGTAAGCTTATTGCTTTCTCACGCCCTATATTCGGTAGGCTTGCAAGAAAGTAGATTTGCGCATCTGCCAGCGTCTCAACCTTCTTGGCTGGGTGGACTACAGGGATTCTTTTCTCAACAAACTGCTCCTGCTTAGCTGACGTGTATAAGAAATCGACGGTCTCCTTATAATTTGTTGTGTGAACCATGTTTATTCCGTTCTTTGCCAACGCAAATATTGCCCCCCAAACAGAAGAGGGCTTTATCCTACTAAACTTATAAATTATTGGGAGGTATCCCTCTATTAGAATGAAGGGTTTCGGATAAGCCTCCTTCAGTAAAAAGAGCTGCTCAAACAAGTATCGGTGAGTTAACGTGTAGACAAAATCTTGTACGGTTTTTCTCTCGAAGGCACATTCATCAGAGATCACATAATCTCCCTTATCAAGGGTCTCAATTTTTATTATTGCGCCAAGCTCCTTTAAACCCTTAACTATTTTAGGTGTTGCGCTGGCCTCTCTGCTATCAACTATGATCACGGGTTGCTTAGACCCTTCTTCCCTCTTAAGATAAGGTAGAAGACTCTCAAATCCAACCATATTTTCTCAATGCTCCATCCAACATTTAATTCTCTCTAAAAACTTTTTATTTAGCCTTTCTTTAAATACCCGATAAAAGAATTACGCCTAAATTGAAGGGTCAGAAGCGAGAATAAAGAGTTGTGTGTTTAAATGGTGAAAGCCGCACTTGAAAGTTTAAGGGCAATATATCGTGGGATGTGCCCAAACTGCGGAGGCGACATTAGCGATCAGGAATTACTAAGCTCAGGGGTTTGTAGCAAATGTCTTCCAACACCCTTAATAGATAAGGAAAAGATTTACCGAGAACTAATTAGGAAAGGAAGAATTGGTGAATATGCAAGATTTCTGGAGATAGAGTCTGAGCTAAAAAATTTCTCCAAATTTTTCAGTTCGCTTGTGGGTTCTAGACCTTGGGCTCTCCAAGAGGTTTGGTCTAAACGCGTTTTGATGGGACGGAGCTTTTCAATAGTTGCTCCGACAGGCATCGGCAAAACTCTTTTCGGACTTATGATGGCGCTGTATTTGGCCAGAAAGGGTAGAAAGAGCTATATTATTGTGCCGACAAGTCTCCTAGTTGAGCATCTACTGGAAAAAGCCTCCATTTTCCTAAGGATAATGGCTGAAAAAGGTATGCCGAGCCCAATAGTTATAGGATACTATTCCACGATGAGAAGGAAACAGATTAAAGAAACACTTGAGCGCATCACAAACCAAGATTTCTCCATCCTAATAACCACCGATAGATTTCTTTACAATAAATTCGATTTAATCAAGAACATTAAGTTTGATTTCATATTTGTTGATGATGTTGATTCCTTCCTGAAATCACCTAAGAATATAGATAAAGTTGTAATCCTAATGGGCTTCAGCCCAGAGGACATTGAGAAAATATTAAGCGGTGGAAAATCTAATGCAAATACAAATAAATCTACAGAGCTAACGCAACCAAGACATAATAGGGTTCTAGTTGTTTCAGGCGCAACATTAAGAGGGAAGAGAACAAAGCGCATAAGAGTATTTAGGCAGCTATTCGGTTTTGAACCGGGCTTTAGCCCGGAATTTGTTAGAAACATCGCAAATCTCTTCATTAAATCCAAAGGTGACATAAAAAGGGAAACTGTGGAAATAATCAAGAGACATGGTCCAGGATGTCTGGTTTTTGTTCCACAAGTTAAAGGTATAGAATACGCTAAAGAAATTGCAGAATCATTGAAAGAAGCTGGAATAGAAACCTTCGTCTACGAAAGAATGAATCCAAAAATGCTGGAGAAATTTATTAATGGCGAATATGCTGTTTTAGCGGGGGTTGCCAGCAATAGAAGTCCGTTGGCTAGAGGTTTAGATCTTCCCGAAACGATCAGATATGTAGTCTTCGCTGGTGTGCCTAGAAGAGAAATAAGGGTTGGAGTTGATGAATGTAATCCACAAAAAATACTCACTCTTCTTAAGGCTCTATCACCCTTATTCGAAAATAAACTCTTTAAAGAAGCAGCCCCAATACTATCAGCCTTATCCAAGATTGTGCCAGTCAATAAAGAGCTAATTGAAAGAATCAGAGAAGCTGATGAAAAGAAAATTGAGCTTGAAGGTTTCGCGGGTCATGTTCTACGTGTTGTCAGAGAAGCTAGAAAGCTTCTAGTTAGAATAATGGAGGACGTGGACTTCAGAAAGATAACTGAGAGATTAGATGTTGATGTAAAAATTGAAGGAAAAGAATACGTGCTTATCATACCTGATGTTGATGGATATATACAAGCCTCTGGTAGATCATCAAGATTCTATGCTATGGGAATAAGCCGCGGCTTATCAATAATTTTGGTTGATGATGAAAAGGCATTCTATGGACTAAGTAAGAGAATTCAGCTCGCAATGGATGAAGAATTTAATGAATATACTATTGAAAGAGCCCTGGAAGAACTTAAGCAAGTTGATGGAGACAGAGAGATCATTAAAAGAATACGTAAAGGAGAATTCAGCGTGGAGGCCGTAGACATTATTAGATCAGCGCTTATAATTGTTGAATCTCCTACAAAAGCTAGGGCGATAGCGTATTTCTTCGGCAGACCAGCTAGGAGAACCATAAACGGTTTCACAGTCTATGAGGTGGCGAGCGGGCAGCTAATTCTTAACATAATAGCGTCTGGTGGACACATATTTGACTTGACAACAGAAGGCGGATTTCATGGGGTTCTAAAAGAGAACGGATATTACGTCCCGATTTATACGGATATAAGAAGATGCAGTAATTGCGGTGAACAATTTACTGATCGAGATGAGTGCCCAGCATGTGGTTCAAAAAATATTCGCTCAAAGAGAGAGGTTGTTGAGTTGCTCAGAAAGTTAGCTGTTGAAGTAAATAAAGTATTTATTGCAACTGATCCGGATGCTGAAGGCGAGAAAATAGGATACGACATATACGCTATTGTTAAGCCATACTGCGAGGACGTTGAGAGACTTGAATTTCACGAAGTTACACGTAGAGCCCTGAGAAAAGCTCTATTGGAGCCGAGAAGCATTAAACTTTCATTCGTTCAAGCTCAAGTTGTCAGAAGAATTGAAGACAGATGGGTTGGGTTCGAATTAAGTAGAAAGCTCTGGGAAAAATTTAAGATGAAAACTCTCTCAGCTGGCAGAGTTCAGACCCCCGTTTTAGGCTGGGTTATAGAGCGTATGGAGGAACTAAAGAAAAAGGTTCCGGTGGCTGAAATACAATTAGAAGATGGTTCATCATTCAGACTTGTAAATCTGCCGAACGTTGATGAGCTAAAAGAAAAGTTTAAGGATGGAAAATTAACTGCACTAATCGATAACGTGACCTTTAAAGAGGAGACCATCTATCCGCCACCGCCTTATACAACTGATAGCATGCTTAGAGATGCCGCCCAAAAATTAGGCTTCTCAGTTGGATACACGATGAGTCTAGCGCAGATGCTTTTCGAATCTGGATTAATAACCTACCATAGAACTGATTCAACAACCGTTTCAACAACGGGTATGGAGGTTGCAAAACGCTTTTTGGAAGAGAGTTATCCCGATCTATTTAAGCCTAGAGGATACAGAAGGGAAGGGGCACACGAATGCATAAGACCGACTAAACCCTTAAATGTTAGGCAACTGCGGTTCTATCTTTCCTCCGGCGTCATAAGGATACCTCAAAAGCTCAGCGCCGACCATCTGAAACTCTACGATATGATATTCAGAAGGTTTATTGCTAGCCAAATGAGTGAAGCTAAAGCCGTTGTACAGGAGTTCAATCTTAGGGTAAATGATTCAGAGGCCAAGCAGAGCAGAACTGTGAAATTTATTGAGCGAGGCTTTTTAATGGTGAATCCGACGATTAGACTTGAAAAGGAGGTTAGGGAGGGAGAATACAAGGTTATCAGTATGAGGGTTAGGCGTGTGTCACTGGTAAGACCCTATCGTGAGGGTGATCTAATAGCGCTCATGAAAGAGAAAGGTATTGGAAGACCAAGCACCTACTCAAAAATAATTAGCATACTACTAAAGAGGAGATACATAATTGAAAAGAATAAAATGGTATTCAGCACAAAACTTGGACGAGCAGTCTATGGATACCTCTCAAAGAACTTTAAATCGCTAGTCTCAGAGGAACTTACCAGAAATCTTGAAGAGACAATAGACGCCATAGAAAACGGCCAGATCTACTATCAAGATGTTCTTAAATCAATGGAGAATGAAATAAAAAGCATTATGAAGGGAAGCGCAAACGAATAATAAAGCTAAGCAAATAAAACTATAATCTACTGTGAGAGGCAAATTTATTACCTGCCTTATACCCTCTTACATTTTTAGGAGGAAGATCAACATTAGAATAGCCGTCATAGACCTCGACAAATGCAAGCCTACGCGATGCGATAGGGCATGCTATCGATTCTGCCCACAGGTTAGAAGTAGAGTTGAAGCTATAAGATTCGAAAACAATAAACCAGTCATATCAGAGATTCTCTGCACTGGCTGCGGTATATGCGTTAAGAAATGCCCTTTTAAGGCAATATCTATTGTTAATGTCCCAGAAGAACTTAAGGAGGATTGCGTCCATAGATTTGGCCCAAATGCCTTCAAGCTATTCCGTCTACCTGTTCCATCCCCGGGAATAGTGCTTGGCCTACTTGGACAGAATGGTATTGGAAAATCAACCGCGCTCAAAATATTTTCTGGAGAAATTAAGCCGAACCTCGAAAGATACGATGATCCCCCGGACTGGTCTGAGATCATACGGTATTTTAGGGGATCAACCCTTCAAACCTATTTCCAAAAGTTAAGTAATGGGGAACTCAAGGTTGTCCATAAGCCACAGTATGTTGATAAGATACCCAGCGCAGTGAAAGGGAAGGTTGGGGAAATACTTGAACGCGTGGACGAAAGAGGCAAACTAGACGAAATTTCTGAGAGACTTCAGCTTAAAGTTGTTTGGGATAGAACCTTAGATGTTTTAAGCGGCGGTGAGCTTCAGAGAGTGGCGATAGCGGCTGCTGTTTGCCGTGATGCCGACGTATATCTTTTTGACGAACCTTCCAGCTATCTGGACGTTAAGCAGAGGCTTGAAGCCGCTAAAGTTATAAGAAGTCTAAAAGAAGATAACAAAATTATTATCGTCGCCGAGCACGACCTAGCTGTACTGGATTATCTTTCAGATCAAGTATGTGTTTTTTATGGTAAGCCAGGTGTCTATGGAATAGTCTCACATGTTCACAGTGTTAGAACTGGAATAAACATATACCTTAATGGGTTCATTCCAGACGAGAACATGCGCTTCAGAAAAGAACCAATAAGATTTCACGTTAAGCCGCCACTAGCCGGTTCATCCACAAATGTGCCAATCCTTAAGTGGAATGAAATAAGTAAAACGTATGAAAGCTTCACCCTGAAAATTGAGGAGGGTGACGCGAGAGCTGGCGAAGTAATAGGCATATTAGGTCCAAACGGGATCGGTAAGACAACATTCATTAAAATTTTGGCAGGAATAGAGAAACCTGATCATGGTTCACCGCCCACGGAGAACACCCTTAAGGTTAGCTATAAGCCCCAATATATCTCAACAGAATATGAGGGAACAGTTGAAGAACTTCTCAGAACGGTAGCTAAAGAGCAATTTTCATCCAGCTGGTATCAAACCGAAATAATCAACCCCCTTAACCTGAGTCCCCTATTCGATAGAAAAGTTAAAGAATTAAGCGGCGGCGAACTTCAGAAAGTTGCCATAGCGGCTTGTCTCTCGCGAGAAGCCGATTTATATCTTCTAGATGAACCAAGCGCGTACTTAGATGTTGAGGAGAGATTAGCTATGGCGAAAACGATAAGGCGGGTGGTTGAAGAAAAGAATGTTACAGCTTTTGTTGTCGAACATGATATTGTTGCTCAAGACTTCATAGCTGATAGACTTATGATATTCACTGGCGAACCTGGCGTTTACGGAATAGCAAAGGCTCCAACAAATCTGCTTGATGGAATGAACATGTTTCTGAAAGAAATGAACATAACCTTCCGGAGAGATCCGGATACAAAGAGGCCCCGAGTAAACAAGGAAGACTCAAGGCTTGATAAATATCAGAAAAAAATTGGGCAATACTATTATGTGAAATAGCCTAATTCTCAGGCTCTATATTTTTCCGCTATGCCGCTTCGAAGTAATCCCTCTAAAAGTGCGAAGCCTAGAATGTTAATTGCTATTAGAGAACCTATGAAAACTCCAAGTAAGCTAACCTCAACGGGCACCTCGAAAATAATTGACAGATATCCTCCAACTATTATGGTTATGACGGCGGTTTCAATAAGACAGCCTATAAATCTACGCGTAACTCCATTTCTGCCAATAAACCATGCTAGAGCGCAGGCTACAAAATTTGCAATCGCCCCACCAAAAATATCGATGATCGATAGGTTGCCATAAATATTTGCAATAAGGCAGCCCAAGCTTAAGCCGATAACCGCTGGGAAACCGAAAATAATTGATAAGGGCAATAAGGCATCAGCGATCCTAACTTGATAGATCCCGAAGCTTATAGGCGCCAAGAAAATAACGCCAATAGCATACATTGCGGCGAAAATCGCAGTTAATGCTAGCTCTTTACTACTAAACTTCATTCATCCACCTCCTACACCGGGGTTTATATGGCGGAACGGGTGGAGGTGGGCCCCCACTCACCCGCCATAAATACCTAAAAAGAAATGTTACATGCTAATAAAGTTTTCATTCGCTTATTTCTGATAGCCAAAAATTATTTATTGTCTATTGCTCTTCTGTATTTTATTAAGGAGTGTGATGTTTTTCATGTCCGTGACTAAAGAAGGAAAAGAACCCTCATACCGTTCCCATAAGGTTGTTATTAGAGGTGTAGTTGAAGGTTATGATGTTGCTTCGCTTGAGGACATAAAGAAGATCGAGAATCGAATTGAGGGTCTACAGAGTGAAATAAATATTCTTAAGAATCAATTGAGCGAATTGCAAAAAGCCTTAAATGCGACTAACATGAGATTAGAAAGGCTGGAAAACTTTCTAAGATCATTCAAATAATCACTCAAATACGATTATAGTAAATTAAATTGACCTTCAAAGCGCTAAATTTAATAGATTAAAACACCGATTCTTGCTATTATATGCTTGCTAATATGCGTAGATCTTGGCTCTAAGATATACCTCTGAATTTAAGAAGGGAGAAGCTGATGGGACTAAACATGAGCAAGTTATTGTTCGCCGCGATTTTAGTAGCCGTTTTCACGGTTGGAGCTCTGCTCTCATACTTGTGGGTTGTAGGTTACTATGTTTCATTAGAATTGAATATCCCTGACAAACCAGTAGTATACGTATATGATTTTACGGTTTCAGCCAAGGATCCATCATTCTTTAACATCAGCATCCTTAATCCCTCCTTCTCCCCCAAAGAAACAAAAATACTGGGCATTCAAGTTTTAACTGAAGACAATAGAATTCACCATATAACTTCGACGAACCCTAACATACTGGAGGAGGGCTACACTTTAAATCCAGGTGAATCGAAAACGTTTAAATGTTCTTGGGATTGGGTAAATTATACGGGGCAGACGGTTAATATAATAGTGTTGGTTGAAGATGGTTCCGGAGGTTCTTTTCAGGTAACTTTACCCCTAACAAAGATAATCGTTGCAGACATCACATTTGATCCGGAACTTGGAGACAGCTTTAATATTACGGTGACTAACTCAGATCTATCAGCCACTAATGTTACCTTAACGGAAGTAAATATAATTGTAGATAATTCGATCCATAAGGTGACCGCCAAACCTGTCTTGCCAATCAATCTTGAACCCAATGGTTCCATTAATCTTGCTTGCACATGGAGATGGGTTGACTATCAGGGTGAGAGTATAAAGTTAGTAATTAATACGGAAGAAGGTTATTTTGCAGAAAAGAAGCACATTGTGCCAACCTATGCTGTTTTCACTATTCAGAAAGCTGATTTCAATTTAACTGACCCATCCCACTTTAAGTTAATAGTAGCTAATTCCGAAAACTCTCTAATAGCGCTGAAAATCACGGATATAAGCATTACATTAGAAAATGGCACGGTTATAAAACCGGAGAAAATAACACCGAATCTCCCATATGTTCTTAATAAAAATTCAACCATATCCTTTATGTGCGAGTGGAATTGGTTTGCATATCGTGGTGAAAAAATAGCGATCACCATCAACACTGAACAAGGCTACAAAACAAAGACCACTCAGAGAATTCCTTAATAAAAATGAAAAATTTTTAATCCTTGGTGTAAGTTTGTAATACTTTTTTAAGGTTTAGTAGAGATTTCACCGGATCCTCGCTAGCAGTTATATATGAACCAACTACAGAGATTCTTGCACCAGCTTTCCAAACTTTAATTATTGTATCCGGATTTATGCCTCCATCAACCTTAATGATTTTGTTTGGAAATCTCTCGAAGAACTCTCTGATTCTTGGAATAGATTCTTCATGAAATTTTTGTCCGCCAGCTCCCATGGGAACAGTCATGAATAAGATGATGTCCGCGTTGCTGGCGATAGCATCAGTTAATCTATCTTTGGGTGTTGGAAGATTTAGGCACACTCCAACTTTATAACCGTATTCTTTTATCGTTTTGATCGCTTTTATGGTTTCATTCTCTGAATTAAAGGATTCAACTTGAATTATGATAGTTACTTCAGTTCTATTCTTTCCCTCTATGAATTTATTAGCTTCATTTACTATTTCAAAGGGGTCATTAACCATCAAATGTAAAGTTATGGGAATTTTCCCGCAAAGTTCTTCGTATAACTTTCTTATGAGGGGAATTGAAAATTTATTCTTATTAGGTATCATCGGCGGCCTCATGACATCTATGTGAATATCATGTATCTCCCCGGTTTCTATGAGTTTCATTATTTCTAAAAAAGCCTTAGTATTCTCTAGACTATTTATGTTCTTCGACAGCTCTGGTTCATACTCTAGGATCGATAGTGAAATCAACATTTCCATATTAATGCTAAAATATGAAAACTTTGCTTATAATAATTTTATTGTAGAAAACTCCTTTCTAGCGAAAAATTGTGGAAGGAGGTATTCTTCGAGGAATGAGCAAAAAAGAATATTTCATCGGAATTGATAATGGCACCCAAAGCACAAAAACAATAATCGTAGACGGTGAGACGGGCAAGGTTTTAGGAAAAGCGACAAAAGAACATAAATTCGTAGAGGGACTGCCTCCCGGACATAAAGAGCAGGATCCAGCTATATGGATTGATGCATTAATCAATACGGTTAAAAAAGCTATAAAGAATTCTGGAATTGATCCAAAAGATGTTAGAGCAATAGGCGTTTCTGGGCAGCAACATGGGTTAGTTCCTTTGGATGAGCATGGAAGAGTTATTAGACCAGCCAAATTATGGAATGACACAAGCACCCTTAAAGAAAGCGAATATTTAGTTAGAAAACTTGGCGGATTAAAAAGAGTTATCGAGCTGCTCGGTCTTTCAATTCCACCTGGTTTTACAGCGCCAAAGATTCTCTGGCTTAAACGAAATGAACCATGGAATTATAAACGTCTTAAAACGATTCTTCTTCCACATGATTACTTAAACTTCTATCTTACGGGCAGAAAAGTTATGGAGTATGGTGACGCCTCTGGAACAGCGCTCATGAATGTTAGAACAAGAACTTGGTGTAAGGAGGTTCTTGAAGCTATTGATCCCAACCTAGAGGAAAAACTTCCACCATTACAAAGCTCCGATAAGCCGGTGGGCTTTGTCAGAAAAGAGGTCGCTGAACTATTTGGTTTCAGAGATGATGTACTGGTCAGCGCTGGCGGAGGGGATAACATGATGGGGGCGATTGGAACCGGAAACACGAGAAAGGGGATCGTGACTGCCAGTTTCGGAACATCTGGCACGATTTACGCTTACTCTGATGTACCAGTAATTGACCCGAAGGGCGAGATAGCTGCTTTCTGCGATTCAACAAACGCTTGGCTACCCCTGCTTTGCACAATGAATGTTACGGTTGCAACGGAGTTCATCAGAAATTTATTCAATATGACTCACGAGGAGATGACCGAAGCTATTGAAAGTGTGCCAGCAGGATCGGAGGGATTGATACTTCTACCATACTTTGAGGGGGAGAGAACGCCAAATGTTCCTGATGGAACAGGTGTGTTTTTTGGTTTAAATAGCAGAACCTTTAATGTAGCCCATCTTGCTAGAGCATCGATGGAGGGCGTGACTCTGGGAATGAACTATGGTCTAAACAGAATGAGAGAGCTTGGAATAAATCCCAAACAGATTAGGCTTACTGGCGGAGGATCAAAGAATAGAGTTTGGCGGCAGATCGCAGCAGACATATTTAACACGGATGTTGTCTGTCTAAAGATCGATGAAGGCGCGGCATACGGCGCAGCGCTTCAAGCAATATGGGCCTATCGCAATTATGTGGGCGAAAAAACTACAATACAGAAAATAACCGACCAATATGTTGAAGTAGATGAAAGCACTCTTGTCTCACCTAAACCACATAATGTCAAAATATATGAAGAGCTACAGGAAATACAGAACAATTTAAGTAGGAGGCTTCGAAAAATCTTCCGCCTTCATAGAAGTTTCCTAAACAAATACGTATCTTAGGTACTTACTGAATAATTTAATTCAATCATAAAAATAGAAATCCGAATTCTTGATTATTCCCCCAATTTTATTAAAATGTCAGCAATTTAGAAGATTTAAAAAGCAAGTAAGTTTATAACGCTAACTTTAACATTAATTAGCTGATGGACAAAACTATATGCAGAGAAATCATCGAATACCTAATGAGCATTCCAAATCCTTCCCTGAAGGACGTTAATGTAGCCAAAATTAGGATCGCGGAAAAATATGGTTTAAGCACAATACCATCAAACTCTGAGCTCATACACTGCCTGAAACCTGAAGAAAAAAGAAGACTCTTGAAAGTTCTGCGTAGGAAAACCGTTCGAACAATCTCTGGGGTCACAATAGTTGCTGCCATGACCAAACCTTGGCCCTGCCCACGAAAGGAGCCATGTGCCTACTGCCCAGGAGGCCCATCCTATGGTGTTCCGCAAAGCTATACTGGACATGAACCAGCTGCAATGCGCGGTCTACAGCATGATTTTGACCCCTATAGGCAGGTTAAGCATCGGATTAAGCAGCTTGAAGCCATAGGGCACACCGTTGATAAGGTTGAGTTAATAATTATGGGTGGAACCTTCCCTGCTATGCCAATAGATTATCAAGAATACTTCATTAAGGAATGTTTAGACGCGATTACCGATGTCCGCTCTAGTTCGCTTGAAGAAGCTAAAAGGAATGCTGAAGTAAGCCGAATTAGAAATGTCGGAATAACCGTTGAAACTCGCCCAGATTGGTGTAAGGAACCTCATGTAGATAGAATGTTATCTTTTGGCGTAACTAGAGTTGAATTGGGAGTTCAAAATATTTACGATGACATATACGTTCTAGTGAATAGAGGTCACACAGTTAAAGACGTTATCGAGGCTACGAGGATACTCAAGGATTCAGGCCTAAAAGTTGTTTATCACATGATGCCAGGTCTACCGGGATCAGATTTTGATAGAGATCTTGAAGCCTTTAGAAGGATCTTTTCGGATCCAATGTTTAGACCTGACATGCTCAAAATTTACCCGTGCCTAGTTATTAAGGGAACCAAGCTTTATGATTGGTGGATTAAAGGATTATATAGACCTTACACGACTGAGGAGGCAGCTGAGCTAATAGCTGAAATAAAGAAGATGGTTCCGGAGTGGATTAGAATAATGCGTATTCAAAGGGACATCCCAGCCTACCTTATTGAAGCAGGTGTTAAAATGAGTAACCTACGGGAAATCGCCCTGAAAAAACTTAGAGCTAAAGGAATGCGCTGTAGATGTATAAGATGCCGTGAAGTTGGACATAGATGGCTGAAGGATCATGTTAAGCCGGACCCAGAAAATATAAAAGTCCTAGTCAGAGATTATGAAGCTTCTGAAGGAAAAGAGTTCTTTATATCAGTTGAGGATCCAATAAATGATGTACTTATCGGATATTTGAGATTAAGAATACCATCCAGTAAGGCTCATAGACCTGAAATAGCCAATAAAAAAGCTTCAATAATTAGGGAATTACGAGTTCTTGGGCCTCTCGTTCCAGTTGGTAAGCGCTCCAGTGAAGAATACCAGCATAAGGGTTGCGGTAAACTCCTACTGAAGAAGGCTGAAGAAATAAGTGTTGAGCAGGATTGTAAAAAGATTCTTGTCACGAGCGCTTTAGGAACAAAACGATACTATATGCGATTTGGTTACTCATATGATGGTCCATACATGAGTAAAAATCTATATAAGGAGTAACTTAATAATTTAGGAGAAAAACCCCAAACTTAAGTATAAACGGGCGACTTGCCGTTAAAAAGGATGTATCAAGTATGAAAGACATGGACAAATTTGAAAAAGTAAGTGAGATGGCTCGTAGAAGAGGTTTCTTTTGGCCATCCTACGAGATTTATGGTGGCGCAAGCGGTTTCATGAATTGGGGTCCACTCGGCTCAGTCATGAAACGGAAAATCGAAGACAAATTTAGGGACATTTTTCTGAGACGACTAAATTTCTATGAGATCGAAACTCCCATAATTGCTCCTGAACGAGTTTTTAAGGCTTCAGGTCACGTTGAAAACTTTAAGGAACCCATGGTTGAATGTAGAAAATGCGGGAGAAAGTTCAGAGCGGATCATCTGCTCCAAGAATTCGCTAATTTAGGTTCACAAGAAACAGATAAAATGGGTCTACAGGAGATTAAAGAGGAGATTGAACGCCACAATATTAAATGTCCAGAATGCGGCGGAGAATTCTCTGAACCAAAATATTTCTTAACAATGTTTCAAACAAATATTGGACCATACTCTGAGAATATTGGATACGGGCGTCCTGAAGCTGCACAGGGAATATTTGTTGAGTTTAAGCGACTTTATGAGCAAGTTAGAGAGCGCTTACCAATAGGATTCGCCCAGATAGGTCATGCGCTGAGAAATGAGATATCTCCTAGGCAGGGTCCAATAAGACTCAGAGAATTTACAATAATAGATTTGGAATTTTTCTTTGATCCTGAGAAACCTCAATGTCCATTCTTAGATGAGGTTGCCGATGAGAAGCTGAGACTTGTTTTAGTTGAGAATAGAGTTAAAGGTGATGAGACTCCGGTTGAGCTTTCTGTTAAGGATATTGTGGCTAAGGGTTATATCAAGGTTGAATGGCAAGCCTATTTTATGGCTTTAGCTAAACGCTTCGTCACCAGTTTGGGTATACCTGAAGATAAACAGCGTTTCATAGAGAAGCATCCTTGGGAGAGAGCCCATTATTCTGCTCAAGGTTTCGATCAGGAAGTTTACTTAGAACGCTGGGGTTGGGTTGAAGTTGCAGGTTTCAATTATAGAACAGACTATGATCTGAGAGGACATATGAAAGAGAGCGGGGAAGACATGAGGGTCTTCAAGCTAAGTGACAAAGAAAGCATAAAAATTGGGGTGAAAGCTAAATTATTAATCGCTAACATAAATAAGACGTTTGGCGATAAAGCCCCGGAGGTTATAAAGGCGCTACAGAGAATAGCTCCAGAAACCTTAGCAAATGCCTTAGAAAAGTACGGATTTTATGAAATCAACGGTTTCAAAGTCACATCAGAACATGTTGAAATTACACGTACAGAAATAAGAGAAAAAGGTAGACGTTTCATTCCACATGTTATTGAACCAAGCTTTGGATCAGACCGTCTAGCTTACGCCACCCTAGAATACGCATACACTATTAAGGATAACCGAGTCGTTCTCAGATTGCCCAGAGATATTGTACCAGTCCAGCTAGCTGTCTTACCTTTAGTGAGTAGAGATGGACTTCCAGAGAAAGCTAGAGAAGTTTATAAGCTTCTAATAGATGAGGGCTTCACAGTTGAGTATGATGAATCCGGTTATATTGGTAGACGCTATGCCCGTTTCGATGAGATCGGTGTTCCTCTATGTATAACAATAGATTATCAAACGCTGAAGGATGAAACGGTAACCTTACGTGATAGAGATACATGGAAACAAGTTAGATCGAAAATAAAAGAGATGCCATCGCTTCTTCATAATTACTTCCGCTTTAAAATTAACTTTGAAGATTTAGGTTCTCCGGTTAAAAAATGAACAGTTAATTTTTAATCTATTTTTTATAGGTAAATTTTTAAACTCTCTTAACCTTATTTTTTTCTGAGGTTATTATTTTAACTATTGAGGCTGGGGGTGCTTTTGGTATTTCCTGTGGAAGCTGAGCCGCGTGCTAAGAGAAGAGCCTTAAATCTTTGCCAAGACCATCTAAGGAGAGTTATGGAGATCGCTCGGAAAACAACACAGATCATAGATGCCTTTGTTACTGGTAATACAGATCCGGTTATGGAATTATATGAGGATGTGCAAAAGATTAGCGATGAAGTCGCCGACTCCAAAAGAATGGTTGCGCAGGAGCTAATTGAAATAGGTGCTATATTACTCAATCGAGAGGACTTTTTAAGATTCACTTACCTGACAAGCGAAATCGCCGAACTATATAAAGGAGTGTCCTTTCGTATATTAGCGATGATTGAACGGAAATGGGATATTCCCACGGATATAAAGAGGGGTATAGCGGAGCTTTCCGAGGCAGTTTTTAACGCCATGATAAAACTTAGAGAAGTTGTAATGGCGCTAAATTACGGCTCACCGCAGATATCTGAAAGAGCGAAAAACGTTGAAGTAGCTGAGAGAGCGGTTGACAACCTTTATAGAAAGCTGGAAATATTGATTTTAGATAGAAACATGGATGTATCTAGAACACTTCTATCGAGGGATGTGATTCAGCTACTTGAAGATACAGCCGACAAAATTGAGGACGCATCTGATGCTGCTAGAATACTCGCTCTCGCCTTATAGGAGGTTAATGCTAAAGTAATGGATAAACGAAAAAAGATTGAAGCAGAATTTGTGGAAAATTTTCTGGTGATCTGGGATCCAAAAGACGGATCAGAGCTCTACAAGATGGGTTTTTACGGTAAACCTCTAGGAATACCGAAACCGAAAAGCCCCGACTTTAATGTTCCATTAATTCTTGATTTAATGGAAGGACTATACTTGGTGGAAAAAGGTATAATCAACGTTTTCGAAGGAGAGGAAAAAACTAAAGTTAATCTTAGAGCTCTCAAAAGCAGAGCTAAAAAGGTCTACGAGGACTTCAACCTAAAATACGCTGTGTATAAGGATCTGCGGGATAAGGGACTCGTTGTAACTCCGGGAGTTAAATTTGGATGCGACTTCGCAGTCTATAAACGTGGACCCGGCTTAGAGCATGCTCCCTATATGGTCTCTGTTAAGAGTAGGAAAGATGAGATAACCCCCACGGAGATAGTTAAAGCTGGGAGGCTTGCGACAACTGTTAGAAAACGATTTATTATAGCTGTTCCAGACCTTGAAAAGAATAAGATAGAATACTTAATTTTTAGATGGTTTAAGGCGTAAAAACTCTGCTTTACCAGTTTATGCTGTGGCGGGTTTCTCCGCCTCTTCCACAATTTTCACGTTTATCTGCATTATATCCTCTGTTATCGTATTTCCCCTAACAGTTTTCCTTCTCCTTTCACCCTTATTTTTAGGCTTAAAGCCGACTCCTCCGCTTAAAAGAACTCTAGTCTTCACTCCGCCGTGAATATCCGGTCTCATAGGAAAACCATCTTTATCGCTTCCACCAGTTATTAGAAGCTTTACCCCTGGCATACCTACTATTGCTCCATCAACCAAATCCCCTATTTTTCTTCCTATTAGTGGCGCTGCTTTATCTCCTTCAACCTCAACAGACTTTGCTTTTCCAGTTTTTGGATCAGAAACCACTATCTTAAATTTCGCCATTTTATCACTCACCTTTTTAAGAGACAAAATTTTGAAAAGAACATTTAACCATATAAACTATTCGCATTATAGTAAAAGATGCCAATGTTAAGCGATTAAAACTGATAGCTAAGTAGACAATAATGGTGACAACCAAAATAGGTTCCAACGGAAATTCTCCTATGATGACCTCTTTCATTTCATCCTCCTCATAAATATAAAATTTGTACTTCTCCAGAAACTCCTTAAATTCTCTTGTTTCAGCAACATAATCTGTCTTCGTAATATTCATATACTGAAATGTATATTCGCTTGCGAATGCTGAAAATTTTATGGAATTTAAAGGCTCCTTCCTCAGGTCTCCCTTAACATAGGTTAGATCGACGGGTAACCAACCCCACGGTGGAATATAAACCATTGCCCAACCATGCCAACCAACTCTTTCTTGCTTAAATATTAAATGGCCGCTCCAATATGTACGGTTTACATTATACTGTGGTATATAAATACATCCGATCTGTAAATATGCTGGTATGCCTATAGCTCGACAAAGAGTTATTAGAAGATTCGCCTGATCATCACAATCGCCCCTATGTGAGGAGATTGTTTCGTTAGGATATTTTGGAACTTCAGAAGGGCTATAAACGATGTTACTCGCTATCCACCTAACAAATTTTTTAATGATTGTTAAAACTTTCGTCTCATTATTGGCTATATCCAACGCTTTTTTTCTAAAGATTGTGGCGTTAGACGGCCAAAGCCCAGTTGGCTTACAATACTCCTTCCTTAAATTTTCCGGTATATCCTCTAGAGTTCCAGATTTATCCTCACCTATCACAGGTATACTACGCTGTTTGAATATAAGCCTATAGGTTGCATTATAACTCATCTTTTCATTTAGACCTAACACTGTATCCGTAATGTTCAGTAAGGCCAATGGATTTCCATCTGAGTCATAAATAAGCTTTTTAATCGGATGTGAAACGCGCACTAAGTATACTGCTTGCCAGCTATTATTAGTAAATAAGCCTAGCGTCATATCGTTTTCAGTTAAAATCCACTTTTCATACGGATCCCTATTCTCATATGTCACTTTAACTGTTAGGATAAAAGTTTTCTCAACTCTTGCTTTCCATGTTGTTAATTTAGAGAAGCCGGCAAACAGTAAGATGGAAAGCAATAAGAGGATTATCAGATAATCTCTTATCCCTTTAAACATTTTAATTGAAAGCTTACTGTTAGGATTCAGATACATATGGGCATTCATTCTCTCATATTTGATGTTTTTCTTCAAGAATTTTTAATGAAACCTTAAATAATTAGCTTTTTCTACAAGTATTTTTGGTGACGCAATCCATGCAAATTAAGGTTGGTGAAACATTAATTGAGCTTGTTAAAGGCGACATAACAGAACTTCAAGTTGACTGCATAGTTAATGCTGCCAATAAAATGCTTAAGATGGGCGGTGGAGTTGCAGGCGCAATCAGAAGGAAAGGAGGCCAAAAAATACAGGATGAATGTGACAGAATAGTCTCTGAGAGAGGGCCTATACCGGTGGGCGGAGCTGTTATAACTAGCGGCGGAAATCTAAAAGCCAAATACGTGATACATGCTGTTGGCCCCATTTATGGGGAGGGAGACGAAGAAAGAAAGCTGAGAGAGGCAACACTGAACAGCTTAAAACTCGCCGAACAAAATAATGTATCCAGTATAGCCTTTCCAGCCATTTCAACAGGCTACTTTGGATTGCCTAAAAAGAGGTGTGCTGAAACAATGCTTCCAACGGCTATTTCTTACGCTAGGAGTGGAACAAATATAAAAAGAATAATCTTCTGCTTATACGATGATGAAACATTCAATATTTTCAGGGAAACTCTTGAAAGCCTCCAAAAACAATAAGAAAATGAATAGCTATTTTCCAATTCCATCTAAAATTATAAACATTAACTTGAATAATTGTCGTTGCGTAAATTCCTCAAAATTCTCAATTAACATCCCAAACTGCTTTTTGGAGCTTAAATTTAAAATTCTTTCAATCTCCTGAAAGAAGGAGTGATTAGTACTTACCGAGAAGCTTTAAGAGTATCGCCTTGGCCGAGTACAATCTGTTTTCGCTCTGTTCATATATGATTGATCTTGGATCCTCGATCATTTCGGGGCTTATTTCGTATCCGCGGTGAATTGGCATATCATGCATTATCAATGCGTTGCTTCCAGCCATATTCTCCTTGTTTATTTGATATGGCATCATCATTTTTATGCGTCTTTCCTTCTCTCTAGCGTATTTTGGATCTAGAAAGAACTCCATGTCAACCCATGTATCCGTATAAACAAAGTCAGCATCCTTTATAGCCTCTTTAAGATCCAGCGTGGTCTTATATAAGCCAGTTTTCTTAGCTTCCTCTAGAAGCTCATCGTCTCTTGAAGGCTCATTAAATATCGGTGTAACCGTTGTTATCTCAACACCAACCTTTGTGCATGCTTCAATCAGCGAATTGCAGACATTATTGTGTATGCCGACGTAAACGAGTTTTACGTTCTTTAAGGTACCTTTCTTCTCTTTCATTGTTATGAGATCCGCTATAGCTTGGGATGGATGATATTTTTCGTCGCAACCATTTATAACTGGAACTCGAGAAGCCTTAGCCATGACCTGTAAATCAGAATTTTTTAACAATCGAGCCAGTATGCAGTCAACATTACGTGAAAGATATTGGGTTTCATCATATATATCCGCTAAAGTAAAGTTTGTTGCCCTCCAATCCATATATATTGCGTGACCGCCAAGCTGAGTCATAGCAACTTCAAAAGAAACTCTGGTCCTAGTTGAAGTCTTCTGGAAAATCATGGCTAATGATCTACCCTTCAGAGAATCTTGATATTCCTCTGGATTATGTTTTATCTCTATACCCTTATCGATGATCTCCATAATTTGCTGACCGGATAAGCCCTTAAAGTTTATCAGATGCATTTAACCTTCATCCTCCAGAATACAGGAATCTAGAATGGCATTAAACATTATTATATTTTTTGTTGTAATAAGGTTTTTACATTAAAAAGTAACACATATAGTGTTGAGGGGAAATTTTTGGATTCAAACCTAATGAAGGAGTTAAAAGATCTTAGAAGCAAAATAATGAAGCTAACTCTTGAAATAATACGTCTATCCGGAGAGAGACTCATCCTAGCCAAGAAAATAGGTGAAATAAAAGCCCAAAATAACATGCCGATAGAGGATCCGCTGGTTGAACAAGAATTAAGAAGTAAAGTTATAGATCTAAGCCAAAAACACAACATAGATGTGAATTTTTCGCTTAAGCTCCTAAATTTTTTAATTGAAGAATCTAAACGTGTGCAACGCAACAACGTAATGTTGCGAAAATATAAGCGTCATATGTGATGTTTGGAGGTTTAGGATTGCGTGTCTCAATAATTGGTGGAGCTGGAAAAATGGGTGCATGGTTTGCAAAATATTTTGTTGAACATGGACATGAAGTCATAATATCGGATGTGAGAATGAAGGAGGCTAAAGCACTAGTTGGGGTTTTGGGCGCAAAATTAGCTGAAAATAATCTTGAAGCTGTTAGAATGGCTGATTTATCCCTTATATCAACGCCAATTGATGTTACGCCAAAAGTTTTAACCGAAATATTGCCGGAATTGAAGGAATCTAAGATTATTGTGGAAATATCCTCTCTTAAATCTAAGATTCTTCCAGTAATGAAGAATATCGCTAGATATGGAGTAAAAGCTCTGTCAATTCATCCACTTTTTGGTTCCGGCGCCAAAGAAATGGTTGGTGAAAGAATTGCGCTTATACCGTTACGGGATCAAATATTTGAGGAAAAACTGGCCAAAAAGATATTCCCGGACGCTGAAATAATAGTGGTGAGCGGAGAGCTTCATGATAATGTTATGGCATTAACCTTAGCATTAACCCATTTTGTGAACATTATTTTTGCGTCAGTAGTAAGCGAGGAAGATATAGAGCTTCTTAAACGGTTGGGTGGGACAACTTTCATGTTACAATTAGCTTTAAGTGAAGGTGTTATGACCGAGAAACCATCTCTTTACGCGTCAATACAAATCGACAATAAATATACAGCTAAATATCTGGAAAAATTCATGTTTAAGGCGGCAAAACTAAAAGAGATAATTGAAAAGAAGGACTTTGAGAGCTTTATAAAATTTTACATGACCACACGTAAGCTACTTTCCAAAGATGAAGAGTTTTCTGAAGCATATGAGAAGATGTATCGTGCTCTTAAGGCTCTACGAGTAGCTAATCATCGAGCTTAACGGAGTTTTAATCCTTAAGTTTTATTAGAGTTTTTGTATTTAGAACCGAGGGAAGCCTTCTTATCTCATCGATTTTACCATTTAATTCTTCAATCGTGTAGGCTTGGATTAATGCGGCGACGTCATATTCGCCTGAAACCTCAAAAACTTTATCTGCAATTTTTCTTATTTCTCGAGTTACTTCCTCTGTTTTAGCTGGTTCAGTTTCAACTAAAACTATTCCCTCAAATTCTATGCTCGTCTCAATGGTAAACTTCTTTATTATTCCATTACTCTTTAGTTGCTTTATTCTTCTTCTCACTGCGCCCTCCGTTAAACCCACGCTCTTTGCTATATCAACGTATTTGGCTCTCGCATTATCCTTTAATATGCCTAGTATTTTTAGATCTATTTGGTCCACAAATTGATTATGAATCTTCTTTTTTAAATATTTTTGCGAAAATCGTAGACCGACATTCAAATATGATGTGGATTCCTCGTCGATAAAAGTTAGTGTCTATTTACGATTTTCGTATATATTGAACGAAAAACATAAATAATTTGCCTTCAATTACTCAAATACTTATGGTGAGTTAAAGATGAAAATAGAAAAATTTGAGGGATGCTATACAGCTCTAATAACGCCAATGAAAGAAAATCGTGAAGTTGACTTTGAAGGATTAAAAAGACTCGTTGAATTTCAGATTGAGGAAGGCATAAGCGGATTATTAGCTGTAGGGACAACTGGTGAAAGCCCAACCTTAAACCATGAGGAAAGCATGAAAGTTATCAGAGAAGTATATGAAATCGCAGGCGATAAATGCGTGGTTATAGGCGGGACAGGAAGTAACTGCACGGAGAAAACCATTAAGTTAACAAAGGAAGTATATGATTTCGGCGTTAGATGCGTTCTGCTTGTCGATCCATATTATAATGGACCAAGTTCCTTAGAGATAAGAAGAGAGTACATTGAACCAGTTGCAAGCATGTTTCCAGATGTTCAAGTAATACCATACGTTATTCCTGGTAGAAGTGGAACACAGCTTTTACCGCAGGATTTAGCGATTCTCCATTCAAAGTTCGAGAATGTCAAAGCCGTTAAAGAGGCAACCGGAAACATTGAAAATATGAAGTTAACTAGAAAGCTATGCGGAGAAAACTTTTACATTCTCTCCGGCGATGACGACAAAACTTACGAGATGATGACTAATCCGGAAATACGTGCAAGTGGCGTAATCTCGGTTGCTTCAAACGTTGCGCCAAAAGCAACTCAAAGGCTTACAAAAGCCGTTCTTGAGGGAAGAAGCGAAGAGGCTGAAAGCCTACTTAAAGCTCTTAAACCATTATTCTCCATGGTCACTGTCAAAACCGAGGAGGAAACCGCATATGGCACAGCTCTATGTAAGGCTAGAAATCCGCTCCCATACAAAACGCTCATGAACATCCTTGGCATGCCTTCTGGTCCATGTAGACGTCCACTTGGAAAAATGACTAAGAAGGGGCTAGAGACCGTTTTAAAGACTATTCGTTCAGTCTATGAGAGAAACCCAGAAATCCTTAAACCTATAGAGGACTTCTTTGATGTTGATTTAAGTAAACGTTTATACGATGAGAGCAGCTGGGAGGGGTTAACATACGACCAATATTAGATTATGTGTTGCTGGCGCAACAGGTAGGATGGGTAGCACCCTAATTAAAGAAGCAGTTGCAAAGGGTTTTAAGATAGTTGGTGCAGTTGCAGGTAGAGATGACCCTAATATAGGTAAAACTTTAAGGGAAGTTGGTATCTGCGACCTAAATGTTAGAATTGTTGTTCCATCTGGAATTCCAGACGCTGTTAAAGATGCGGACGTCTACGTATCTTTCACAACCCCTGAAGCTGAAGTCGCTAATCTGCCTGTTGTAGCCAATTTAGGTAAGAAAATAGTTATGGGGACAACCGGTTTCACTGAAGAACAAATGGAAAAGATTAGAGATGCTGTTTCAAATAAGGTTCCAGCGGTCTTCTCACCAAACTATTCTATAGGCGTAAATATGCTATTTAGGCTTCTACGCATGATGAAGCTCTTTCCATCCGACTATGACTTTAGCATCCTAGAAGTACATCATACTGGCAAAAAAGATGCGCCAAGCGGAACAGCTAAAAGAATGGGTAAGATAATCTCCGAGGCTAGAGGATACACAAGTATAATTCATGGACGAAAAGGCTTAAGCATTAGAAAACCTGATGAACTCGAAATTCTATCAGTTCGAGCTGGTGGAGTTCCGGGTGTACATGAACTCATCATCGCTGGCCCCCATGAAATGATACGTATTGAACATACAGCTTTTTCAAGAAAAGTTTTTGCTCAAGGAGCCTTATATGCTGTTGAATGGATTTATAAACAGGAAAAACCCGGGATCTACAGCATGGATGACGTGTTAAGTGGATCTTAACTTTAAGGAGGAAAGATGTTAGCCCAATGAGTAGCAGAGTAGTCGTTAAGTTTGGTGGGGCAGATTTAGCTACTGGAGAGAAGGTTAGAAGAGCTGCCGAGATGGTTTTGAAAGCAGATTTTAAAGAAACAGTAGTTGTTGTTTCCGCTATGGGCGACACAACTAATAAGCTTATTGATATCATAACCCAAATAGGCGATATTAGTGAACAAGATTACGCTGATATAGTTTCCATGGGTGAACGAATGAGCGCGCGTGTATTCTGTTCTGCACTGAAAGCGCTAGGCGCTAATGCGGTTTACCTTGAACCAAGTCATGAAGAATGGCCTATCATAACCAACTCTAACTTTAAAGACGCTAGACCAGATATGATAGAAACATGCAAGCGAACTCAAAAATACATTGAACCTCTCCTTTCAAGCGGAAAAATAGTTGTAGTTTGCGGTTTTCTCGGAAAAGACAAGAATGGAAACATAACTACTCTTGGAAGAGGAGGAAGCGATACAACTGCACTTATATTAGCAAACTGCTTAAAAGCTGATGAAGTTATACTTGTTAAAGAAACCAGCGGTGTTTTATCAGCTGATCCTAAAATCGTCTCGAATCCTCGCCTGCTAAACAAGCTGAGTATTCATGAAATGTTTGCCTTAGCCCATGGAGGCGCCAAAATAATTAAGGCAGAAGCTTTAAAATATAAGCTTCCAAATCAGAAATTGAAGGTGATCAGCTTCTCTTCAGGTGATCTAAAATCTCAAGGAACAGAAATAACTGGTGTTTTCAATTCAAATTCCTTCGAAATTAAAGAAGAAATAGGTCTAGCGGCCATAAGTTTAGTATGTGATATAAAACCTGAAATTTTAAGTCAAATATTTGCTACGCTTGCTGGTAACAAGATTCTAGGAATCAGCACCGGTAGAGGTTCAGTTACAATTTTCGTCTCCCCCTCCAACCTGAAGGATTTAATGAACAATTTACATAGACTAGCTGCCATCAAGGCTTTAAGCTGCCTAGCTAACGTGGGACTCATAGAAGTTTTCCATCCAATTTTTGTTGATTCACCAGGTTGGGTTGCGAAGATAACTAATGCCCTAGCATCCAAAGGCATAAATATAATTGAGGTTACAACCAGTAAAGCGGCGATAAGCATATTTATTGACGAAAGAAAAGTTAAAGAAGCTGTTAAAGTTGTGAGGGATACTCTTGAAACGTAGAAAAGTTGCAATATTAGCTGCAACCGGTGCCGTAGGCCAAAGGTTTGTTCAACTTCTAGAAAATCACCCATGGTTCGAAATATCAGTTCTAGCCGCATCAGAGCGATCCGCAGGTAAAAAATACAGAGATGCCTGTTCGTGGCATATGGAAACTGAAATGCCCAAAGAAATAGGTGAAATGACGGTTGTTAACACCAATCTTAAATCAGTTAAAGAGGCTGGTGACGTAGATTTTATTTTCTCAGCACTACCTGGAAGTATTGCTGGACCAATAGAGGAGGCTTTCGCATCTGAATACCCAGTTCTCAGTAAAGCTTCAGCCCACAGATTAGATGAGGATGTTCCACTCTTAATACCTGAGGTTAACCCTGAACAGCTAAAACTAATACCAGTGCAAAAGCGTAAGCGAGGTTGGAGTGGTTTCATATCGACGGATCCAAACTGCTCAACAATTCAGATGGCTATGACCTTAAAACCGTTAATGAAGTTTGGCTTAAAAAGGGTTGTAGTTACAACGATGCAAGCCTTAAGCGGAGCTGGGTATCCCGGAGTCGCTTCTCTAGACATAATTGATAACGTTGTCCCCTACATCGCTAAGGAGGAGGAGAAATTGGAAACTGAAACTAAGAAGATTCTTGGAACACTTAAGGATGATAGAGTTAAACCGGCGGATATCATCATAAGTGCTAGCTGTAATAGAGTGAATGTTAAAGATGGGCATCTAGAGGTCATATACGCTGATCTGGAAGAAAAACCCAGCATTGAAGAAGTTAAGGAGGCCTTCAAAAACTTTGTCGGCGAACCCCAGAGATTAAAGTTGCCAAGTGCCCCTGAAAAGCCAATAATTGTTAGAGATGAGGTTGACAGACCTCAACCTAGATTTGATAGAAATGCTGGAAAAGGCATGAGCGTCGTCGTCGGACGTATACGCAAAGACCCGGTGATGACCATTAAATACCTCTGTCTTGGACACAATACGATTAGAGGTGCAGCTGGAGCCGGTATATTAAGCGCTGAACTCATGGTTGCTAAAGGTTATCTCTAAGCCTAAGTAGGAGCTTTAAATATGTCGTCCACAACGCTACCTCATAACTACTTAGAGAATAAAAGTGGAGTTCTTTACATAGATGGTGTTTCAACAATCAAACTCGCAGAAATATTCGACACCCCACTATATGTTTTAAGCGAAAATCGCATACGCGAAAACTTCCGAAGGCTTAGAGAGACGCTACTAAAACACTATGAGAAAATCAGAATCTATTACTCCGCCAAAGCAAACACAAGCTTAGCGGTTCTAAAAATATTAGAGAGTGAGGGTTCCTACCTTGACGCCGTAAGTCCAGGGGAAGTATTTCTAGCATTTAAGGCGGGCTTCCAGCCAGAAAGAATTCTTTTCACTGGAACAAGCGTTAGAGACGACGAACTCAAATTTCTCATAGATTCTAATGTAACAATCAACATAGACTCGCTTTCGCAATTAAAAAGACTTCTGAAACTCCATATTCCAGAAAAATTGTCTATTAGGGTTAATCCAGAGGTTGGAGCAGGGCATCACGAACATGTAATTACAGCTGGTAAAAACTCCAAATTCGGTATATGGGAGGCCGATGTCCTAGAAGCCTACAGAATGGCGAAGAACGCAGGAGTCAAGCAGCTTGGCATACACATGCATATTGGATCTGGAATATTAACAATTAAACCATTTCTTCTCGCAGCTAAAAAGCTTCTAGAAATCGCTTGTAAAATACATGAGAAACTAGGAATAAACTTTGAATTTATAGACTTTGGTGGAGGATTAGGTGTCCCATATAAGCCTGATGAAAAACCCTTAGATGTGGAAAGATTTGCTGAGAGAATGCTTAATTTATTCAAAGACAAGATCAAAGAATATGATCTAGGCAAACCATTCTTCTGCATTGAGCCTGGACGCTTTATAGTTTGTGATGCAGGAATACTTCTAACAAGAGTAAACACGCTGAAAGTAACTCCTTTCAAGAAGTTCATCGGTGTTGACGCTGGATTCAATACGTTAATTAGACCAGTCATGTATGGTTCCTACCATCCAATAGTTGTCGCCAATAAGCTTAACGCTCCAGAGGAAGAAGTGTACGATGTTGCCGGTCCCCTCTGTGAATCAGGCGACATACTAGCTAGAGATAGATTGCTTCCGAAAATTTCTGAAGGAGATTTATTGGCAATATTGAATGCAGGGGCTTACGGCTTCTCAATGAGCTCCCAATATAACTCTAGACCCAGATGCGCTGAGGTTTTGGTTAGAAATGGAGAATACGCCTTGATAAGAGAAAAAGAAAAATTCGAAGATTTAGTTAGAGGACAAAAAATTCCTCAATGGCTAAATTAGGATTCTACATTTCTGTTTACTTCTAAAATAAACTTCCCTAAATAAAAATAAAGTGTCTATTAGTATTTATAATTCATTTAATTTGGAGGTTTGAAGTTGAATTTAAGTGAGGAGGATATAGCTCCCTTCGAGTATGAAGAGGCTTATAAAACAATTCTTAGCGCTGAATCAGAAGGTTTGAACAATGTTTTTAAGAAAGCAAGAAATATCTTGTGTATCCAGCCTCATCCAGATGACACGGATTTAGCTGCTGGTGGTTTAGTAGCTAAGCTTGCCGAACAAGGATGTGAAATCACGTATGTTACTATGACTGATGGGCGGATTGGCACATTAAATCCAGAAATATCTCCAGAAAAACTTGCAGTAATTAGGGTGAACGAGCAGAAAGAGGCTGCTAAAATTTTAGGGGTTAAGAATCTGATATGGCTAAACTATAAAGATTCAGAGCTTAAACCTACACTTGAGGCTAGAAATAGGCTCATAAGCGTAATAAGGAAGTTTAAGCCCAACGTCATATTAACTGTTGATCCATGGTTAACCTATGAAGCCCATCCAGACCATATAGCAACGGGAATACTTGTAGCTGAAGCAACATTTTTTGCCATGCTTCCTCATGCTAATCCAAGTGATATAGAAAACGGGCTTAAGCCCCACATGGTGGAATTTATAGCCTTTTATTGGACTAGGAAACCCAATCTTTATGTAGATATCACAGACTACATGGAGATTAAACTTAAAGCCGTTGCATCCCATAAAAGTCAATTTCCACCTGAAACATTTGAGGAATTGGAATCTCAGCTCAGATTGTATTCTAGGCTTATGGGTAAAAAGATAGGGGTTAAATATGCTGAGGCCTTTAAAGTTCTATCCTTCAAGCATCTGCATTGTTGCATTTATGCAGAAGACCTACAGTAGCTCCACCTTACTTTTGGATTTAATGAAGATTTTTCCATGTGAACGTGGAGCTCTTCTTCCTCATTTAAAAGTTCTTTATGATGCCTACTAAATAGATGCTTCCACAAGAATCTTTTCCACTTCTCTCAATTATATAGCGAGAAAAGAAAACTCACTTAGAGGTAAAATGTTCATATTATTTCTCGAGAATATATCTGATATGTAATTAGGTTCCATCTTATTCTATAACTAAGGGGTTCAAATTACGTAAAAATTTGCGAAGTATTATCACTACTAAATTTGCAATTAAAAACTCTTTATAACTTTTCAATCACCTATGAAGATTGGAGGCCGCCGCCGGGATTTGAACCCGGCCTCCAGGCTCCACAGGCCTATACCATCCTTTCTTGGATGTCTGTACGCTACCAGATTACGCGGCTTGGGATAAAGCCTCTACGTTACGGCGGCCACACAATATTTTCTTCTTATGTTGAGTCTTTTAAGGATTTCCTTAGGTATGTAGTATTTTTATATTCGGTTGAATAGAAATTTATTTGTTTTGGCAGATTGGCGAGAAATAATGAGTGAGGATAGAGATTCTCTGACTAGAATAGAATCTTACCTTAAGGGGAAGACTTTACTTGTGTATTTGTTTATGCTTAAATCGCGGAAGTCACCTGTTGGCGTTAGAGAGCTTCAAAGAGCTCTAGGGTTTTCAAGTCCAAGTGTTGCAGCTCATCACTTAGAAAAGCTTTGTTCTTTAGGCTTAGTTGAGAGAACTCCTAGAGGCGAGTATTTCCTTGCTAGAGAGGTGAAAGTTGGAGTTTTAAAGTTTTTTATGAGGCTAGGCCGCTTTATGGTTCCGAGATTTCTTTTTTATTCATTGTGGTTTTCAACTATGCTAGCTTTTTATCTAATTTTTTACGGGCATAGCTGGAGTTTGCATAATGTTGTAGCTATAATTTTCGGAGTTATAGCCTGCGTAATTTTTTGGTTTGAAACTATAAAGCTATGGAGAGCAAAACCGTTTTAACAAATAGATGAAAGACCAAAAATATAGAAGAACTATGCATCTTAATTTATTGTTTGATTAAATTAGGCTAAGATTTGAGGGAAAATATTATGAAATTAGCTATTCAGGAGAATATGATTCCGGGTGAAACTTTAAGCGAAAAACTATGGAATATTGAAAAGTATGGTTTTGAGGGAGTAGAAATTTGGGGAAATGAACTGCCACGACGCCTCAAAGAAATCAAAGAGGCATTAAGTACGTCAAAAATTAAGCTCTCAACAATTTGTAGTGGATATGGCGGAGATTTACTTGGAGCTGACCGAAAATCCCGGGAAACCGCCATGAAAGACATAAAAGAAAGGCTTAAAATATGCGCTGATCTCGGGGGAATTGGAGTAATAACCGTTCCAACTTTTAGCGGCCCAAAAATTTCGGATCTTTACCCGTTATACAGCGATGTTAGGGAAATTGAAAAGAAGATTCTTATTGAAGAGTGCAAGATTCTAGGAGAATATGCTGATGATGTTGGCGCTTACATTTTGCTTGAACCATTAAATCGCTATGAGTCCCATCTTATTAATAGACTTCAGCAGGCAGTTGAGATATGTAAAGCTGTTGGAAGAGAATATGTAAAAATAATGGCCGACTTCTTTCACATGAACATTGAGGAGGCCAACATACCGAAAAGCATAGAGGAAGCTGAGGGTTACATACTGCATGTTCACTTAGCAGACAGCAATCGCTTATTACCCGGATATGGACATATAGACTTCAAATCCGGTTTTGATGCGCTAAAAAAGATAGGTTACAAAAATTTCATGACTCTTGAATGTCAAATACCTGGAAAACCCGAGATTGAGTTACCGAAATGCGTAAAATACTTAAAGAGCCTAATTTAACTGTAAAACCATAAACAGCCTTAAATTCTATTTTAAGCGAATAAATTAAAGAAATATCTCTTAGCCTATTAACCCTTCGAATAATATCTTTTAAAGATTTTGTTAAAGTTAAATATTTCTTGCCAGTAAAAATTAAAATCAATGAAATATATGGCTCGAAAACCTAAGTTAGGAGGGAATATTTGTTGTCCTCTCTTCTTTCTAAGGTTCCAGAGCGATTGAAATGGTGGGTTGAAGCTAGATTTGGCATGTTTATCCATTGGGGTCTATATGCTATTCCAGCCCGTGGAGAGTGGGTAATGTTTTTTGAGCGAATTCCAAAAACTGAATACGCAAAATTAGCCAGAAGATTTAATCCTAAGAGATTCGACGCTGATGAATGGGTTGCATTGGCTAAAGAAGCTGGAATGCGCTACATGGTTTTAACAACTAGACATCACGATGGCTTCTGCCTCTGGGACAGTCAAGTTTCAGACTTTACATCAGTGAAAGCGGCAGCCGCCAAAAGAGATTTTATTGCAGAATATGTTGAGGCGTGCCGTAAAGCTGGCATGCGTATAGGCTTCTATTATTCACTGTTAGACTGGCGTTGGCCTGAATATTGGGATGGGCCATCTAAAAATCCGAAAGGTTGGAACAAGTTTCGAGAATATGTACATGCGCAGGTACGCGAACTGATGACAAATTATGGGAAGATAGATATCCTCTGGTATGATGGTGCATGGCCATATACTGCTGAAGATTGGCAATCAAAACGTCTGAATGAAATGGTCCGCAATCTTCAGCCAGATATAATAATGAATAATCGCTCCGGTTTACCTGAGGATTTTGAGACCCCTGAGCAACATATACAATATTTTGATAGGCCTTGGGAGTCGTGCATGACGATAAGCGAGGCTTGGTGGGGATATCACGCTGGTGACAAGCATCTGAAAAGTCCATTAGAAATAATTCGCCTGTTAGTACGTTGCGTTGCTGGAAATGGAAACCTGCTCCTTAATGTTGGTCCAAGGGCTGATGGAAGCATACCTGAAGCCTATGCGCGTAGGCTTAGAGTTGTGGGAGAATGGTTAAAGCGAAACGGCGAATCAATTTACGGTGCTGGAGCAGCCCCATTTAAAGCTGCCCACCTCGGACAGATTACGGTTAAGGGAAACAAAGCTTACGTGCATGTTTTCTATTGGCCAGGTAAAGAAATGTGTGTAGCTGGAATAGGGAATAGGGTTCTTAGAGCTTATATGCTAGCAACCGGTGAATCACTTTCCTTCAAGCAGAAGGAAGACCGCTTATTTGTTTATGGCCTTCCCAGAAGACCTCCCGACCCAATAGACACGGTTATAGCTCTTGAATTAGAAGGTGAGCCTAAAGCCGCTCCACCTTCCTTCTGGAAACAATGAGCAATCCCTGCCCTTTATCTTCTTTTCTTTTTGTGCACTAAATTTGGTTTATGTTTGGGTTATAATCTAATGTTTAAGCCCAAAAATTAATTACCACCTTATCCCCCTCTTTTATCCTATGAAGTATGTTGCTAGAGTGGAGGTTAGCTTAAAGCCAGGTCACTCGGATCCAGAAGGAGAAACAACTCGAGACGCGCTTTTAGAGCTAATGTATCCTGTGGAATCCGTTAGAGTTAGTAAGATCTATGAAATAACCCTCGAGGCTTCTTCAATTGAGGATGCTAAAATTAAAGTTGAAGAGATGTGTAAAAGGTTGTTGGCGAATCCCGTTAAAGACGATTATAAATATTGGATAGAGGAAAAACGGGGATGAAAAAGCAATTATACGTTAGAAAGGACTTACCTTTCGAAGTGTATGAGATTAATATCGTCGAGGCTAGCGATAAAGATCTAATCAAAGTAAGCGAGGAGATGGGTTTAGCCTTAAACCTTGAAGAGATGAAAGCTATAAAAGCCTACTTTTTGCGGAAACGTAGAAATCCAACCGATGTTGAGCTACAGACTCTTGGGCAAACATGGAGTGAACATTGCTACCACAAGACCTTTAAGGGCACGGTCATTCTTCCGAATGGAAGAAAAATTAATTCGCTATTCAAAACATTCATAGCAAAGGTTACACACGAGCTTAACATGCCGTGGTGCATATCAGTTTTTGAAGATAATGCAGGCATAGTTCACTTTGAAAATGATTATGGAATAGCCGTGAAGGTTGAAACCCATAACCATCCCTCAGCTATAGAGCCCTTCGGGGGAGCGGCAACCGGCGTCGGCGGAGTAATACGAGACGTACTGGGAGTATGGGCTGACCCAATAGCTTGCACAGATGTGCTAGGTTTTGGCCCTCTAGACTATGATTTCACGAAGCTTCCGCCCGGAATAAAACATCCAAAATACATCTTTAGGGGCGTAGTAGCAGGGATCGGCAGCTACGGTAATAACATGGGAATACCGACGGTTAATGGCGCCATATACTTCGATGAAAGTTACACGGGTAACGTTGTTGTCTACTGCGGATGCGTTGGTATACTTCCGATAAGCAAATATGTAAAAAGGGCTAAAGCTGGAGATCATCTCGTTTTGGCTGGTGGAAAAACTGGTCGAGATGGAATTCACGGTGTAACCTTTGCTTCATTGGAGTTGACTGAAAAATCGGAAGAGGTCTCTAGACCAGCAGTTCAAATAGCTAATCCAATTGAAGAGGAGAAGCTTAAGAGAGCTATAATCACCGTTAGAGATCTCGAGTTGGCAACCTCTATAACTGATCTGGGAGGCGGTGGACTCTCAAGCGCTGTTGGTGAAACTGCGAAAAAATTCAATTGTGGAGCCCATGTTGAACTCGATAAAGTTCCACTTAAGTATCCGAATATTGCACCATGGGAGATTTATATATCTGAATCTCAAGAGAGGATGCTTCTTACAGTTCCAGAAGAAAACTTAAGTAGGGTTCTGGAGATTTTTAGGGAGGAGGATGTTGAGGCCACATCCATAGGAAGATTATCTGATGATGGAATTTTAAGGATAACCTATAGAGGTTTTAAGGTTGCTGAATTAGATATAGATTTCCTATTTAGTCCACCAAAATCTGAGAAGACTGCTAAATTTAGTAGGCTAGGGTTCACTGAGCCGAGTTTCACGGAACCGGAGGATTTAACAGATGTTCTCTTAAAAATTTTATCTTCACCTAATGTTGCAAGTAAAGAATCCGTTGTGAGAACCTATGATCATGAGGTTAAGGGTAACACCGTCCTAAAACCTTTCTGCGGGAGGAATGAAGGTCCAAGCGATGCAGCCGTTCTGAAACCCTTAGATAGCTCTTGGAAAGGCGTTGTGTTATCATGTGGAATGAATCCTAGATATGGCAAAATCGACGCCTATTGGATGGCTGCTTCAGCAATAGACGAAGCGATCAGAAATAACGTGGCTGTTGGAGGGCGGAGAATAGCCCTACTCGACAACTTCGTTTGGGGTAATCCCGAAAAGCCGGATAGGATGGGTTCACTTGTGAGGGCCTGTATGGCATGCTACAAGTTCGCAAAAGGCTTTAGAACACCATTCATATCCGGAAAGGATAGCCTCTATAATGAGTCCCCGCTTGGCCCGGTTACACCAACTCTTCTGATAACAGCTATTGGAGTAATTCCAGATATTAGAAAGACGGTTTCCATGGATCTAAAGGAGCCAGGAAATCTGTTGTATGTTGTTGGGCGAACGTATCCCGAGCTAGGTGGCTCCGAATACTATAGATTAAAAGGGTTTTTGGGGAAAAGTGTTCCAAAAGTTAGGCTTAGAGAGGCTAGGCGTAACATGAAGGCTATAACCAAAGCAATTGATGAGGAGTGCGTGAGGGCTTGCCACGATCTATCAGAAGGCGGCTTAGCGGTTGCGGCGGCGGAGATGGCTTTCGCTGGAGGTTATGGCCTAGAAATTTGGCTGAAGAATGTTCCGAGAAGAGATATCCTGAGAAACGATTACATATTGTTCTCTGAATCTAATAGCCGCTTTCTTGTCGAAGTTCCAGAGAAAAACCGTGAGAAATTTGAGGAAATAGTCGAAGGAACCTATCACGCGCTAATTGGTAGAGTTAGAAATGACAAATCTTTTATAGTCTATGGACTTGATGGAAATTCTATCATAAACGTGAATATAAACGATTTAATGGATGCTTGGAAGAAACCGCTTTCTGGAGGCTAATAACTTATGAAAAGAGAAGAGATTAGGGTCTGCATAGTTAGAGTCGGCGGGACAAACTGTGATGCTGAAACAAAAAGAGCATTTGAGGATCTTGGTGCAAAAGCCTTTATCCGTCACTTAAATGAAATATCTGCGAAAAAAGACTTACTGGATTATCATATTCTAGTTTTTCCAGGAGGATTCTCTTACGGCGATTATGTTAGAGCCGGAGCTATTCTTGCAAAAAAAATTATGGCTAGAATTGGTAAAGAGATAAGAATGTTTGCTAACGAGGGCAGACCAATACTTGGAATATGTAATGGTTTCCAAATACTTGTGGAAGCCGGGCTCTTGCCAGGAATTAATGGTATAAGTGATTTTCCAGAGGCTACTTTAGCAACAAACTCCCCCATAGGCTATAGGTGTAAGTGGGTATACTTAAGGCATGAAAACAATGGTAAATGCGTATTTACATGGCTCATACCTAAGGGCCGCGTTCTACGCATACCCATAGCTCATGCTGAGGGAAGATTTATCCTGCCGAAAGATAGAGAAACGGAGATGCTCAACAAGCTTTTGGAAAATGATCAAGTAGTTTTCAGGTACTGTAACGAGAAGGGCGAATATGCTAATGGACGTTATCCTGATAATCCAAATGGTTCATTCTATGATATAGCTGGCATATGTAATCCTGAGGGAACAATATTCGGCCTAATGCCTCACCCAGAAAGAGCTTACTATGGCTGGCAGCTACCGGACTGGACTAGAATTGGTAGACCACTTAAATATGGAGATGGCAAGCTAATATTCGAATCCGTGATAAAATATATTACAAAAAGACTTTAGCTGCCCTCTTCCCTGGAGGTTTAAGACCCTCTTGAGACGAACACTTGTAATTGGAGACTTAAATGTTGATGTAATAATTAGCGGGATGACAGAATTCCCGGAACTTGGTCGAGAAATTCTTTGTAAGGACATTAAAACGTTACTGGGAGGATCAGCATCCATATTCGCTTGTAGATTAGCTCAGCTAGGCGGAAAAGTCGACATAATCGGGAAAGTAGGGAGGGATGAGAACGGAAAAATTGTTCTAAACACCTTAAAATCTAACGGCGTAGGAATTGATAAAGTCATTGTTGACGAAAATATTAAGACTGGTGTCACTGTTTCACTAACTTATCCAGAGAATAAAGCGCTTATAACATTCTTGGGTAGTATAGGCACGCTTGGTCCCTCAGATTTTCAGCTCGATATCTTAGGAGAATATGATCATCTTCATGTCTCATCAATATATCTTCAGCCAAAGCTCTTAAATGAACTACCTAATATATTTGCTGAAGCTAAAAAAGAAGGACTCATAACGTCTCTAGATCCACAGTGTGATCCACAAGGCAAATATGAAAGAATCTGGAGCATATTAAAGCACACTGACATTTTTCTGCCAAATGATAGAGAAGCTGCTGAAATAACCGGGCTAATTAACCCCCTTAAAGCATTAAGAAAATTAGGTTCAAAAGTTAAGACGGTTATAATAAAATGTGGTAGCCAAGGAAGTATTGGAATCATGGAGGAACAGATAGTGAGATCCGAGGCTTTCAAAGTGAAAGTTATAGATACAACTGGTGCAGGAGATTCCTTCGATGCCGGCTTCATATACTATTTTGTGCATAAAAACAAAGATTTCGGGGAATCCGTAAGGTTTGCAAATGCTGTTGGCGCACTTACATGTTTATACGTCGGCGGGGCTGAGGGAAAAATAACCGAAGAAAAAGTGCTAAAGTTTATGATGAGTAAAGATAATCCTACGAATAAAACGTAAAAGGGTGGTGATGGGTAAAAATGGATCCCCTAACTGAGTTAACAGTTCTTCCTAAAGAAGAATTAAAGGTTAGGGGTATTGAACATACTCCAAAAGAAATATTGCAGCAACCATCTTCTTGGATGAAAAATTTTGAGGTTCTGAAAAATAGATCTGATGAAATAGAGGGGTTTGTCAGGGAAAGAGTATCAAAAGATACTAAAAGAGTTATCTTATCGGGAGCTGGTTCATCGCATTTTATAGGTTTATCCTGTGAAAGTCTTTTGAGGAGAATGTGGCAAGTAAACGTCGAAGCTAGAGCAAGCACAGAAATCGTAACGGACTGGGAATCAATTTTCCTTAAGTGCTTGAATACAACTATGATTTACTTCTCTAGGTCTGGAAATAGTCCAGAAGTTTTAGGCTCCTTTCTCCTAGCTGACAAATATCACGAAAAAATAAACCATATAATTATCACATGCAATAAGGATGGAAAACTTGCTTCTTTACGTAGCGAAAATGGGGAGGAAAACAATATTCTTCGCATAATACTTTCAGAGGAAACGAATGATAAGGGGCTTGCTATGACATCTTCATTCACGACTATGCTTATGACTGCACAATTCTTAGCTCACATATATGAAATAGACAAATATGAAAAAATAATCCATAACGCTTCAAAGGCTGCTGAGAAAATACTTAAGGATTATTCTGGCTTAATCAAGGAAATAGCTGAACTAAATTTTGAGAGAGCCTTCTTTTTAGGTTCTGGTTCTCTCTATGGATGTGCAGCTGAGGCACATCTAAAGCTTCAAGAGCTGACGGCCGGTCACATAATATGTAAGTTTGATTCATTTCTCGGAGTTAGACACGGACCCGAAGCAGCCATAAATGATAGAACCCTAATTGTCTATTTCGTCTCCTCTAATCCATTTAGAAGACGCTATGAAATCGACCTTATAAAAGACTTGTATGAGAAAAATCTAGGCTTGAAAAAAATTGCTGTATGTTGCGGGTTGAATGATGAATTAAAGCGTTACGTCGATTATGTAATTGATGCTAGTGACTGTGGAAAATACAGAGTTCAAGACTCTTGTAGACCGATTGTTGACGTTATAGTTGGACAGCTATTAGGACTTTTTAAGTCGCTTAGTTTAGGACTAAAACCTGATAATCCGAGCGAGAAAGGTGTAATAACTCGGGTGGTTAGAGGCGTAAAAATATATGATTACGAGAAATACGAAAGACTAAAACAATTTAAAGTAATATTTCAATAGAACTGCTTTGGGCGGATTTAGTATGGATAAACGAAAATCTATAGGCTCAGAAATCAGAGTCCTATTAGTTGGTGTGGGAGCGATAGGTAGCGAAATAGCCAAGCTTTTATTAAAGAAAAGAAATGTAAAAATTGTTGGTGCCATAGATCCTGATCCAAATAAGGCTGGCAAAGATCTAGGAACCATCCTAGGGCTTGAAAAGCCTCTGGGAGTAACCGTTCTTAAAGGAATAGAGAATTTTGATGGTGAAGCCGAAATTGCAATACATGCTACAACGTCCTTCCTGAGCAAGGCTTACTCGCAGATACTTGAATTAATTAAACATGGTCTTAATGTAGTATCTACTTGTGAGGAGCTATCATACCCATATGTTGTTGATAAGAAGCTATCTCAAAGAATTGATGAAATGGCTAGAAAATATGGCGTTACAGTTCTTGGAACTGGCATAAATCCAGGTTTCCTCATGGATACGCTCGTAATAACTTTAACAGCTGTATGCCAAGACATTAAGCGTATACGTGTAGAAAGGGTTATAGATGCAGCGAAACGTAGACTTCCATTTCAGAGAAAAATAGGCGCGGGACTGGATATTAAAGTTTTTAGGGAGAAAATTGCTAAAGGCGAAATAACAGGTCATGTTGGACTTAAACAGTCCATAGCTATGATAGCTAATGCGCTAGGCTGGAGACTTGATGAAATAGTGGAGGAGCCTGTGGAGCCCATAATAGCCGAAAAAGAGGTAAAAAGCAATTTTATAGTCGTGAAACCTGAAATGGTTGCTGGCTTAAGTCAAAAAGCCCATGGAATAATGAACGGTGAGAAAGTTATCTCATTAATCTTCAAAGCATATATTGGCGCTATAGAAGAATATGACTCAATAACAATTGAAGGAACACCAGTAATTAGAGAGAAGATATCCCCCTGCGTACACGGCGACGCTGGAACAGCCGCCATAATAGTTAACTCAATACCCAAGGTCATTAATGCCCCACCAGGCCTTAAAACTATGAAAGACTTGCAAGTTCCATCAGCAGTTTTAGAAGATATGCGATTACACATAAAATTAAAAAACCTAATTAAATTCTCTCCCTTTCATTTACTCTTTTTTAAGAAAAAGGTTAAGTTTTAGAGATATCGGATTAAAATATGTCCTAATTCCCTATGAGAAACCTGTAGCTCACGTAAAGCCTGGAGAAACTTTTGTAGTGAAGGTCGAAGATGCTATAAGAATAGTCTTCCTAGAATTGGTTACGTGGATGAAGAAACGATATGGTATCGACAGATTTAATGGTTTAATGTTATGCTCTTTAATAGGCAAAATCAGAATTGGCGACATATGGACCATAGTAGCCAAAATAGATAAAAAGTATCTAATTGATTTTGCTGATTCATAGAGACCTAAAAGGGTTTTGCTGTAGGTTGAAAGAAGAGCCTTTTTATTTTCCTGACAATTTTACCTCCCGAATCTTTATTGATGGAAAGAAATATCCCTTTCCGAATGTTCGCCCTTCTTTAGATATTAGTTCAATGTTTTCTAAAAGGCTCAATATGTGCCCGCCAACCATCAAATTCTTAATTGGATACTTCTTCTCACCATTCTCTATGAGGAACCCCTCATCAATCGTTGTTGAAAGTTCTCCGGAAACCATGTTCGGCGTGAAAGAGGCGTTAATAACCAGAATGCCTCTCTTAGTTTCACTAATCATCTCATCCAGCGTACTATTGCCAGGGCTAACCCTAATATTGCTTGGACCAGCACCCACATTTCCCCCATAGCTTCCTCTGATGGCATGTCCAGTTGACTCAACGTTCATTATGCCAGCAGAATAATAGTTATGTAGGAAAGTTAGTACAACGCCTTGATCCACAACTTTCAAGGGTCTTTTTGGCACACCCTCGCCATCATATGTGCTGCTTGCTATGGCTCCTGGAATTGTTCCATCATCCAGTATTTCAAGGATTTCCGGCCCTATTCTCTTGCCCAATAGTTTAGATGCGAAAGTTCTTCCCTTAACCGCCGGTTCACCGGATAAAGCTGACAGTAAGCTGGAAAAGAGTGAGCCGGCTGATTCAGGTGACAATATTACAGGTAAGGTACCGCTTTCAATCTTCCTTGAGCCAAACTGTTCTATTGCTTTTTCAGCTGCTTTTTTACCTATTTTTCGCGGGTCTATTTCGGCCAGTGATATGCCGTAATCAAACTCGTAGGAGCTTCCAACGTCATCTCCTCTTCTATAAACGGGCTGTATATATGCTGAGGCAATAGTTTTTTCAGCTTCAATAGAAACACCAGTTGAAGTCATTAAGCATGCTTTAACATGACTTGCGTTAAAGCCTCCATGATACATTCCTCCGCTTCGAACGCTTTCAGCCGCATCTATCATATCCCTTGGAATTTGAACCGCATTATCCAGCGTTAAATCAACTATTTCCTCATCACATAAGTCCGGGACTTCAGGAGCTTTTGATGGACCTGGTATGCCTTTGAAGTATGGATCTGGCTGTGAAACTCGAGCGAAACCGACCGCTTGTTTAACGGTTACTTCTATATCTGAATCATCCAAGCTTTGTGAGTAAGCTGTTCCCATACCCTTGTTTTTAAAAGCTCTCACGCCTATCCCGATATCTACACGTGAGGATGCTTCATTGATACCTCTCCCCATGATGCTGATTCTAAGAGATCTAACATAGAATGCGGATACATCATAGAAGTCTAGATCAAACTTGGAAAGCATGCGTATTGCTTTTTCTACGGGTGTGACTAAATCAATTTTCTCCATTATCTTCTCCCACCAACAACTATGCCTTCTATTCTGAAATGTGGAGCGCCAGCATCAACATACATGCTTTGACCAGATTTACCGCACATGCCTGGCATCTCTATCCTTAAATCTTTACCAACCGCGGTGACATTCTTTAAGGCTTCAAGTGTTGAACCGCTTATGGCTACATCCCGTAAATGCTCTGTCAGCTCCCCCTTCTCTATTAGCCAGCCCTCTTCAACCTTACAGGTAAATTGACCCTTTTGAGACTCAACGTAACCATATTGAGACCCGGATAAATAAACGCCATAATCAATATCTTCAAGAATCTCCTCAAATGTCATATCTCTGGGCGCCAAATAAGTGTTTGACATACGTACAATAGGTGGATGATGATGCGACTGAGCCCTAGCGCTTCCCTCAGGTTCGCCGCCAAGCTTGGCGGCCGACTCAAGTGAATGTAAAAATCCAACTAGAATCCCATCCTTTATTATCAAATGAGGTTTAGCTTTTGTCCCCTCATGATCGTAGATAAAGTGCCCGTAACAATTTTTTGTTGGGTCATCAATTATTGTCACAAGGCCGCTTCCTATTTTTTGCCTAATCTTATCAGATATTATTGAATTGCCACTAAACACTAAATCTCCCTCACTATTATGTCCTATAGCCTCATGAACGAATAAACCGCCAACCTTAGGATCAACAACAATAGTATGTGTTCCTCTTGGGGGAGGACGAGCGCTGAGGAGGCTAACAGCTCTCTTAGCTACTTTTAGAGAGAAATCTTCTGCTTTGATGTTTTCAATTAACTCGTAACCGGCAACATTCCCAATGGACTCAAAGCTCTCTTGCATGTTCGTCCCCTCTTTAGCTATAACTCTGCAGTATATTCGCGTTCTAGGGGTTTCCTCTTCAACTAGTGTTCCAAAAGAATTGCATACGACAACCCTAGTTATGACATCCCTATAAATTATAAAAGTGTCTTTAACTCTGTCGCTAAAGTTTCTTGCATACCGCTCTAACTCAAGCACCCTTTTAACTTTCTCTTCTGGACTCACGTCCTCCGGATTTATCTTCACATGATGTATAATAGAATCTGATGACGGTTTAACCTCTACTATTTTTGCTTCTTCTCCGACATGTGCTGTTAGGGATTTCGCCCCGCTTATAGCATCCCTCAAAGCTTTTTCAACATTCTGCTTTGTGGGCATATTTGTTGATGCGAAACCCCATCGCCCATCAACTATAACTCTTACACCGACACCTCTTAAAATTCCAGCGCCTAAAGCCTTTGCAACTCCATTCTCGACACTTATACTGTTACTTCTCTCCTCAAAATATCTTACTTCGCAGAAGCTTGCTCCCCTGCTAAGCCCATTCTCGGTAATGTAACCAAGAAGATCCTTCAATCCATCACCAACCTAGAATCCACACTTTAATGGAAGATAAATTAAACAATTAAAAATATTGCGCTTCCTCCTTCAATCCTACTTCCATGTTTCTTGGATTTTTAAAGTTTAATTATAGCTCTTCCTCCTTTGTAATGTACTGTTTGATCCGGTTTCGTTTCCTCTAATCCCACTCCATGTCCTTCTTCAACCCATACTATATGAAACGTCTTTCCTTTAGACGCACTTGAATATCTTCTAACTTTTTCATCTATCACTAGCTTTTGTTCTCTGTCTTTCCATTCTATGTGAATCAGATCGTATTCGCCTTTCTCGTAATTGTATGTTTCACCATCATCCTCATATATGGTGAAGCATCCATCAGCACCCCGATATATTCTAAGTTCTATTGGATCCATGGGTTTTTCCATAGCATACTGAAGTTGAGGTCCCATGGGCACTATCGAACCTGCTCTAACATGAATTGGCAAAATATCTAAAGGCGTAGGCCTTTTGATATATTGTCCTCCCTTTATTTTTTCACCAGTCCAAAAGTCGTACCAACCGCCAGAAGTCTCCGGTAAATAAATTTTTCTACTTGGAATTTTAGGGAGAGTTACTGGACTCACCATTAGCGCTGGACCAAACATATACTGGTCATCTATATTAAGTACTTCTCGATCATCTTTGAAATCCATTATCAACGGCCGCATCAGAGTATAGCCTTCATATGTAATTTTCCATGCCACGGAATATATATACGGTAAAAGCCTATATCTTAGCTTAATGTATTTCGTAAGTATTTTCTCAACTTCTGAACCAAACATCCAAGGCTCCTTAGCGTAATTTGTCCCATGAACTCTGAAGATTGGGCAGAATGCGCCCCACTGAAACCATCTTGTGAAAATTTCCCTGTAGGATTCTGTCGCCGGATCACCGCTAAAGAAGCCGCCTATGTCAGTTGTCCAATAGGGCACACCGGATATGGAAAAGTTTAAACCCGCAGAAATTTGCTCCCTAAGAGTGCCCCAATCATGAAAGATGTCACCTGACCATGTAACCGCTGAATATCGTTGCTGTCCAATAAATGATGAACGTGTAAGTATTACCACACGCTTATTTGAAGTATTGCGTTGCCCCTCATAAACAGCTTTGGTTGTCATCAGCGAGTATGCATTAAGGAAGCGGGCTCCAGAACCCATAGCTGTTTTAGTCGAGTGAAAGGGCGTATAAAATGAAGCCCATCCTTTTCCGGTTTCAGGTTCTGTTGCATCTAACCACCATCCATCGAAACCTGCATCAAAAAATGTTTTCTTAATATATTCCCAATATAACTTTCTAGCCCCCTCATTAAATGGATCATAGCATAGGGTATTTGGACATATGTATCCTTTACTGGACATGTCTTTGTAGACTTTGGTATCTGAGCCGAAGTTAGGCCATATGGAGATTAGCACATGCACATTGAGTGCATGTAAATCTTTAACCATTTTAGCTGGATTTGGATAGTATTCTTCATCAAACTTAAAAGCGTTCCAACCGTACTTGCCCCAATACTTCCAATCTTGAATTATGATGTCTATCGGAATACCTTTATCCCTAAATTTTTTAGCGGTTTCAACAATCTCCTTTTGAGAGTTATATCTTTCCTTCGACTGCCAATAGCCGTAAGCCCAAAGCGGCAATAAGGGAGCGGTTCCAGTTAATCTTCTATAGGATGCTATAACCTCATCAATATTTGATCCATAAATAAAATAGTAATCTATGGTTTCAGCTACCTCAGACCACCATCTAAGTTTATCTCTATAACTATCAATTCTCGTCATCGAATAGTTATCCCAAAGAATGCCGTATCCTTTACTGGATACTAAAAATGGTATTGCCACATCCCAGTTTCTTTGTATTAACGTGACAGTATGACCCCTATAATTGAAAATTCCGGGATGCTGACCTAAACCATAAAAGCCCTCATCCGCAGAAACTGAAAATATCTGTTCCGCATGATAGGTCTTCTCTCCAGCTACCTCTACTGGAAACATCATCCTAAAGTTTTCTCTAAGAATAGATTCTCCTGAAGGATCCTTGAATTCTATTAGCCCATAGTTGAAATCGACAACGGCAGTAATCCTTTCAGTTATTATGAGCGCTTCACTATTTTTCTCCTTCAATCTCCAATTAATTAATCCTAAATTTCTATTGATAACTGCTAAACTTCTATCTTCTGATGGAAATACGGTTGGTGAGTAAGTTACGCGAATAACATTATCGCTACATAGCTGTAACCTAAGTTTTCCCGACGGAGCAAGGTTAAATGTAATTTCTCTTGAATCTTTTACATAAGATTTAACTTTATGCATGAAAAATCCTCCTAAACATTTATCATCAGATTTACTCCATAGAACTTATAAGCCTTCTGAAAATAATAGTTGTGTTACGTGGGTTTTTCAAGAAAAAGAGTTTTAGTAAGCGTATAGAGAATTTTAAATTGGAGGAGGAATAAGCTTCCTCTTTATCGATGAAATTCTAGACCACTTAACAAATTCTGAAGATGGTGGCTCATTCTCATATAGCCTTTTCCTCTGAGATTCAAGAAGAAGATTTTGTCTCCCCAAAAACTCTGCGGCAGTAAAAATCTTATGACCTGCACTCACTGCGGCATCAACGATTGGTTGCACAATTTTTTTCCAATTTTCATCTCGAAGTATGTGGTGATCAACAATTACTACTGGAATATGTCTAGCAATAACTTTCAGGTTCTTTATTGCTAAATCTACAGCTTTGTGGTCTATTCTAAAGCCAACAAGATACGTCGGCGGACCACCTATAATCGCTAGCTGTGGTTTTTCATCAATAATCATCTTAAGAGTCTTTTGCGATATAGGACCTTGAACATCTGGTGCGAAGAAAACACATTCATTCTCATATTTTATTGCTACCATTATAACCCATCCTAGTTCTGATCCCTCCGGACCATGAAATACGGGCCTAGAAAATGAAATAGTTGTACTTCCAAAGGTGAAGGTTTTTCCATCCGCAACTTCAAATCTTTTAGCATGTTTGCCACTTGTCTTCTCAAAGATCCATCCGCGGCGTCTCTGACTAAAATTTATGTGGTCCCTATAGTTTTTAACTAAAACTATTTTCTCCTGATAGATTCTTTCAGCTATCTCTGCTGAGCACCAATTATAGGCCCAATCAGTATAGGAGGGTGTATGATGGTCAAAATGGTAATGGCTAACAGTTATGATGTCTGCTTTCTCAGCAAACCTAATTATGGTTTCACGTCTATCTTTAATTGCTTCATATTCTCTTGGATGAGGTGGGAAGCCGAAGCGAAGAGGGCCGAGTGAAACGCCAGCGTCCAACAGAATTCTAACATCTGGGGTTTCAATGTAAGTGCACATGGATCTAACTCCTAAACTTTCGAAAGCGATAGGTAAAACCTTTATTTCTCTAAGTTTGCTCATTTGAACACCATGTTGCTAGCAATAATAATTATAACATGAGTGCACTAACTTTAAATAAAAATCTATGTTACTCTGATTTAGTACGGAGATCACTAGAGATATTATCCCATGGGCCTCCAATAGATTTTTATTGTGAGGTGGGTTCCGCACTCAAGATCTACATCACAGCTAAAACGAAAACTCAGAAGGGTCAGATCTGTCATCACCCACCATCAATATTCTTATAATCGCTCATATTTAAGCGAATTTATGAAAAACTGATGCTGCTAAGCATTAAACTTACCTTTACCTTAATAAGGAAAGATTTTTTCATATCAATTAGTTAAATATTACTTGGTTGGTGCGTGCGGTGCCTTATTGTCCTTATTGCGGCACAAAAATTCCCGAGGAGGAAGATGCTAGATTCTGTCCAAACTGTGGAGCGTCTATACCCCGCCGTAAGATTGGAAAAAGAAAGATGGTTTTAATCGGCACTCTGCAGGATCGAATGATAGTTTTCTTAATTGTCTTCGTGCTCTGTATAATTGCAACTGTTATTGGCGCTTTAGCGCGAGTTGAACCTCCAGAAGCACAAGATATGGTTCAGGAGATGGACAAGATAAGAAATATTGCGAAAGTTGCAGGTGTCCAGCTAATTTTCGGCAACAACCTTATGTATACTCTGGTAATGTTTGTTCCCGTTGTTGGCCCGGGTTTCGGTTTTTATGTGCTTTATAATACTGGAAGAATTTTGGCAGCCTACGGTGCAATTAGTAAAGTTAATCCCGTCCTCACCTTTCTGTTTCTTTTTGCATTACCCTTCACATGGATGGAGTACATATCTTATACGCTTGCGATCTCAGAAAGCATATGGATGACCTATGCTATAATAAAACGGAACCTCAGAAATGAGTTAACAACAATGTCCATCATAATTGTCATCTGCAATATTCTTTTATTGCTTGGCGCCCTAATCGAAACAAGCCTAATGTCACTATATCCCTAAACTCCCAAAAAGCCTTTAGAGGGACATGAGTATGAAACTGCTTTTATATCGCTAATCTAAAATTTAATTAGGTGTTTGATTTGGGCTATGAGATGTGGACTGAAAAATATAGGCCGCGCACATTAGATGAAATAGTTGATCAAGAGGAAATAGTCAGTCGACTAAAAAGCTTCGTTGAAGCTAGGAATGTTCCTCACTGCATTTTCGCTGGACCGCCTGGAACAGGCAAAACCACTGCAGCTCTCTGCTTAGCGCATGATCTTTATGGTGAAAATTATCGCGAGTATATAATGGAGCTTAATGCTAGTGATGAAAGAGGAATAAATGTTGTTAGGGAGACAGTTAAGACTTTCGCTAGGACAAAACCTATGGGGGAAATAACGTTCAAAATACTCATTTTAGATGAAGCGGATAATATGACTGATGATGCTCAGCAAGCTTTAAGGCGTACAATGGAACGCTATACTGAAACAGCCCGCTTCATACTTATAGCAAACTATAGTGGTAAAATAATTGAGCCCATACAATCACGTTGCGCACCCTTCAGATTCACATATTTGCCTAGGGAATCTGTAATTGAAAGAATAAAATATATCTGTGAAAAAGAGAATGTTGAGATTTTAGATGACGGTATAGAAGCTATACTGGAAATTAGCGAGGGAGATCTCAGAAGAACTATAAATATCCTTCAAACAGCCGCCTCTGTTGGTAAGCCGATAAGTGCTGAGATCGTTTATTCGGTTGTTGGCAGAGCTAATCCACATGATGTTAGAGAAATGATGCTTACAGCTCTAAATGGAGACTTCCTTGCAGCAAGAGATAAGCTGAGGGAGCTAATACAAAAATATGGGCTTTCTGGAGCTGACATAATAAGGCAGATCCATAATGAAATATTCAGACTTAACGTGCCAGATAAATGGAAAGTTAAATTAGCAGATATAGCTGGTGAAGTAGATTATAGATTGGTTCAGGGAGCAAATGAGGAAATTCAATTGAGTGCTTTACTTGCTAAACTTGTGGAAGCTGGCTACGAGATAAAAAGGGGATTATAAAACTGGCAATTAGGTGTTCCACATGGCTCATAGAATCACGCATATCCCTTGGACTCAAAAATATAAGCCTAAATCCCTGACGGAGGTTATAGGTAACAAGGAAGCTAAAGAAAGAATCCTCAATTGGATACGCCTATGGAACAGAGGTGTGCCTGAAAAGAGAGCGCTATTTATTTATGGTCCACCAGGCGTCGGAAAGACGGTAACGATTGAGGCTTTAGCAAACGACTTAAACATGGAGCTTATCGAGAGCGACGCTAGTAGCTATAGAACTGCGAGCGCCGTTAAGCGTTTAGCTGGCAGGGCTTCTCAGTATGGCTCTCTCTTTGGAAGAAGAAAACTTATACTTTTTGACGAATTGGATGGTGTAACTGGATCAGCGGATACCGGTGGACTTAGGGAAATAACCGAGCTAATCAAAATAAGTAGAGTTCCAATAGTATTGATAGCGAACAATGCTTATGACCCAAGATTTACGCAATTGAGAAAACTTTGCCTTTTAGTGGAATTCAAAAAACCATCCAGAACCGAAATTATGAGACATTTAGCCAAAATATGCGCTAGAGAGGGAATAGAAGCTGAGAAGGATGCTTTGAGATTCATAGCTGAAAGAAGTGGGGGCGACGTTAGGTCAGCTATAAATGATCTTCAAGCACTAGCTCAAGGCAAAACCAAGCTTACATATGAAGATGTTTCTTGGCTTGCCCGTCGAGATCGCAAAGAGGAGATATTTAATGTTCTAAGGAGAATTTTTTACGCAAGAGATAGCTCAACCGCAAAAGCGGCTGTCAACATGGCTGACGTAGATTTAGATATGCTTTTTGAATGGATATATGAAAACATCCCATATCATATTAAGAAGCCTTCGGAGCTAGCTGCTGCAATGGATATGCTATCAAAGGCTGATGTTTATCGGGGTAGAGTCAAAAAAACTCAAGATTGGTCATTTATTAGATACGTTATAGATTTGATGACTGCTGGTGTAGCATCATCATGGAGTAGAAAAAGCCCAGGATGGGTTCCTTTTAGATTTCCAGGACGTATAAAAATGGCCTCTAGTTCAAAGGGGGAGAGAGAAATGCTCACTGAAATAGGTAAGAGAATTGGAAGGAAATGTCACATATCATCTTCACGTGCAATAAAAGAAGTTCTGCCCTATATACGAATAATGTTTCAGACTAATCCGAAAATGGCTAAGGGTATAGCTAAATGGTTAAATTTGAGTAATGAGATGGTTGCCTACATTTCTGGAGGAGAAACAAAAAGATAAAACATTAGAAGCAAAGTAAACATCATTCACGTGTATGCTTTATTATATGTCCAACTTCTGGCAATATTATTTTTTTTAGCGCTAAAAATACGCTCTGTGGTGAACCCGGCAAGCAAAATACGGCTTTCCCCCTTATTATTCCAGCTATTGAGCGTGTTAAAATAGCTGCTGAACCTATTTCCTGATAGCTTATCGCTCTGAATATTTCTCCAAAACCAGGAAGCTCCTTTTCAAGGAGCGGCTTAACCGCCTCTATTGTAACATCCTTAGGGCTTATTCCCGTTCCGCCGGAAGTTATTATAACATCAACTTTACGTGATTTTAGAGCCCTCATAATAGTTTTCTGAATCTCTTCTTTATTGTCCGTAACTATTTTTCGCATTGTTACCTTATGCCCGGCGCTCCTAAGGGTTTTAACTATTAAGTCGCCTGAGGGATCATCTAGTTTTCCAGTTTCAACATACTCTTTGTAGCGTGATGTACTGCATGTTATGACTGCAAAGTTTAAGTTTTTTGGCGCTTCAGCTTTATGTTTAAGTGTTGTTTTACTCACCTTCATTCTTCACCTTTTTGGTTACCTGTATTTTCTGAATTAATGTATATGGATACTGTCCCTCAGAATCTTTCTCATAAGCCTTAACCATATCCCAGATTGTTAGCAGTGCTATGGTGGTCGCCATTAAAGCCTCCATTTCAACGCCTGTTTGAGCCTTAGTTTTGACGGTGGACTCAACTTCTACCGTGCTTTCATCTATTATCTTTATGTTAATACTTACGTTAGTTAGGGGGATTGGATGGCAAAGCGGTATTAGAACCGGTGTGTTCTTAGCGGCTAGGATTCCAGCTATTTTGGCCGTATGTAACGGATCTCCCTTTTCGATTTTCCCCTCTTTAATTAGTCTTATTGTTTCCGCTCTCAGCTTTATTCGTCCCTTTGCGGTTGCCTCACGGAAAACCTCTGGTTTTAATGTTATGTCGATCATCGACATGTTCATGACACCAATTTCTTTCACTTTAAGTTTCTTGTCGGGATCGCTGAAATTTCGAAATTTCCTCTTGAACTCTATCTATCTGCCTTAATAATTCTTGAACTGCCTGCTCAAGATTTGATATACGATGTTTTAAAATTTCCATATTTTTATTAAGAAACTCTAGTCTGGCGAAGACTGCATCGGGGACTGAAACTTTTGATATGTATTCTTTAGCCTCATAAACTTCCTTTAGCTTTAAAATTTCGAGAATGTATCTGGAAGGATTTTTAGCTACCTCTTTAGCCATTTTGATAAACTCTTGGCTTCCGGTGACAGCTTTTCGTAGCTGCTCTAGGGCTTGTTTTGAACTGCTGTAGGGTGACTCAGTCGGTTTCTTGAGGGTTTCTTCAAACATGTTTATTGGTTGAGTAAATGCTCTGAACGCTCTTTTTATTGATGGAGCCCTGTCAGGCTTAAGGATGAGCATACCCTCTTTAATTTCCTCGGATACTTTCCTTATAGCGTTTATTATCTCTGCAGAGTTAGCCCATAGATCAGATGGTGAAGTCTTTTCGTAAAGAACATTAGCCAATATCTCGCTTGCTACTCTCTGAAGTAAATCTTCTAAGTAAACTATTTTTGATTCTAAATCTCTAATCATCAATATGCATCACACGCATTAGAATTAATTCTCTTCCTAAAGATAAAAATTTGCGTGGTTCTCCCTACTGATTTCATAGTATTCAACGAAAAGTATAATAAAAAGTGCATCTGAGTATTCTGGTGCATTTAAATTAAATATCTTTAAGGAAGGGAATGTTATGGCAGTATCAGGTGGTATACCAGTTTTAATATTAAAGGAGGGTTCGAGGAGAACTAGGGGTAGAGATGCTCAACATAACAATATCATGGCCGCTAGAATTATTGCCGAAGCTGTTAGAACATCACTCGGCCCTAAGGGCATGGATAAAATGCTTGTTGACAGCCTTGGCGATGTCACAATAACTAATGACGGTAAGACCATTCTTGATGAGATGGAGGTTGAGCATCCAGCAGCTAAGATGATGGTTGAAGTTGCTAAAACACAGGACGATGAGGTTGGCGACGGAACAACAAGCGTTGTTATTGTGGCCGGAGAATTACTCACTAAGGCTGAAGAGCTTCTAAATAAAAATGTTCATCCAACCATTATTATTGATGGATATCGAAAGGCTGCTGATAAAGCTCTTGAGGTTCTTGAGGAAATAGCCATATCAGTTGACCCAAATGATAAAGAGTTTCTAAAGAAGGTTGCTATGACTTCCATGGCAAGCAAAATTGTATCTGAAAATCGTGAACAACTAGCTGAAATAGCTGTTGATGCCGTTCTTCATGTAGCCCGAAAAGTCGGTGATCAATATAGAGTTGACTTAGATGATATACTTGTACAGAAAAAGCCTGGTGAATCAATAACTGATACAAAGCTTATTAATGGCTTAATTATAGACAAAGAAGTCGTTCATCCAGGTATGCCTAAACGTATTGAAAATGCTAAAATAGCTTTGTTAAATTGTCCGCTGGAGATTGAGAAGACCGAGTTTGATGCGAAGATTAACATTGAGACTCCGGAGCAGATGGAGGCCTTCCTACGCGAAGAAGAAAACATGCTACGCGAAATGGTTGAGAAAATTAAGAATGCTGGTGCAAATGTACTCATATGCCAGAAAGGTATTGATGACATGGCCCAGCACTTCCTAGCTAGGGCGGGGATACTAGCTGTTAGGCGCGCTAAGAAATCAGACATGGAGAAGCTAGCCAAAGCCACTGGCGGAAGAATAATAACTAACCTAGAAGATTTAACTGAGAAAGATTTGGGCTATGCGGAGCTCGTTGAGGAGCGGAAGATAGGCGAAGATAAAATGGTTTTCATCGAGG
>CAZWWD010000001.1:56693-58457 GCA_964637155.1 uncultured Candidatus Bathyarchaeia archaeon | reverse complement strand
AAATCTGACCTAGAGATCGTTAAAAAGAACATTTCCAAGAAGACCGTTCAGCTAGTGAGGTTGCCAACGGGCGGAACCAAAGAGATGCCGGTTCCACCAGACCTACAGGAGAAACAGGTTCTCACCGATGAGCAAATTAAAGAGCTAGCCAAATACGCCATTGAGATTGAGAAGCATTATGGTAAGCCAATGGATATTGAATGGGCCCTAGATGAAAGGACAAACAAGCTGTTCATACTCCAGGCTAGACCGGAGACCGTTTGGGCGCTAAAGAAGGTTGAGGAAGCTGAAGAGAAGGTTGCCGTCACAAAAGAACGGAAGGTTCTTGTTCAAGGCCTTCCAGCCTCACCGGGCATAGCTGTTGGTAAAGTACACGTTATACCATCAGTTGATAAAATTAACGAGTTCCAGAAGGGCGAGATACTGGTCACCGAGATGACCGCGCCGGACTGGGTTCCAGCCATGCGTAAGGCAGCCGCCATCATAACTAACTCCGGCGGAATGACCTGTCACGCCGCCATAGTTTCCAGGGAGCTCGGCATCCCCTGTATTGTTGGAACAGCATCTAAGGGTGCACCGGCAACCGAGGTTCTTAAGGATGGAATGATGGTGACTGTTGACGCTAAGCTAGGCGTAGTTTATGAGGGAGTGCTAGAAGAGTACGCTGAAAAGGCTGAAGGAAAAGCTGAAGCCGCAGCAGCCGTCACAGTCGCTGAACCATACATAATTACTGGAACCAAGGTTTACGTGAACCTAGGTGAGCCGGAGCTAGCCGAGAAGGTTGCAGCGTTACCGGCTGACGGCGTCGGCTTGCTTAGACAGGAGTTCGTTTGGTCAAGCGATATTGGGGAGCATCCGCTCCACATGATTGAGGAGGGCAGGGCTGAAGAGTTCGTTAATAAGCTCGCTGAAGCATTCCGCAGGATCTGCGCAGCATTCTATCCTAGGCCGGTAGTTATGCGCTTCAGCGACTTCAAATCATCCGAGTACAGGGAGCTGAAGGGTGGAGAAAAATATGAGCCCGTTGAGCCGTCAGCTCTATTAGGCTGGAGAGGTGCATCAAGATACTATGACCCCAAGTATATTGAAGCCTTCAGACTCGAGGTTAAGGCCGTCAAGAAAGTCCGTGAAGAATATGGGCTAAAGAATCTATGGGTCATGATACCCTTCTGCAGGCGGGTTGATGAGCTAGAGAAAATCATTAAGATAATGGAGGAGGAGGGGCTTCGCAGGGGACCAGACTTCAAGGTATGGCTTATGGCTGAGATACCGAGCAACTGCCTCCTAGCAGACAAATTTAACAAGTATATTGACGGCTACAGCATCGGCAGCAACGATCTGACGATGACTATTCTCGGCTGCGACCGAGATAACGAAACTGTCGCACACCTCTTTGATGAGAGAGACCTAGCGGTTAAACGGGCCATCAGACTGCTTATCAAGCTAGCTCACAAGGATGGAAAGACCGTAAGCATATGCGGTCAGGCGCCAAGCGTTTATCCGGAGTTCACGGAGTTCCTCGTTAGAAGCGGAATAGACAGCATATCCGTTAACCCAGACGTAGTTGTGCAAACAAGAAAGCTAGTAGCATCCATTGAGCAGCGCATAATGATTGAAAAAGCAACTGGAAGAGGCAAACGTGAGGATCCGGATCTAGACATACCGCTTGACGACTAGTAAATACCGATAAAACTTCCTTCCTATTTTTATGATTGTTGACGCCATTTATTTCGGCATTAAAGAAAAAAGATTAAACTATAATAT
>CAZWWD010000001.1:0-56593 GCA_964637155.1 uncultured Candidatus Bathyarchaeia archaeon | reverse complement strand
GGAGACAAACATTTCGCGGACTTAAAGGATGAAGTAATTCTCATTTAAATTAAAAAAATTGTTTATCAAAGCATACTTTTTCACATGAGTAAGGGTGATGGTTCAACAAACAAGCTAGCTTGTGCTAATTTGCTGAATTAATAAAGCTTCTAGAATAAGTTAATATTTCCCCGAAAAATCTTTCTTATTTGATTAGAATTGTCATCCCTCTTTGATTTAGAAGAAGAGAGAGTAGCTAGAGAGATTATCAGGCATAAGGCTCGAAGAGTCCTAGTGCAGCTACCGGAGGGGCTGAAACCTGAGGCGCCGCGAATAGCATCGTTCATCGAAGAAAGCGGTGCGCTACCCATCATATCTGCGGATCCATGTTATGGGGCATGCGACCTAGCTGTTAATGAGGCTGAAATGCTTTCAGCGGATTTAATAGTTCATTATGGTCATTCTGAAATGGGAAATCTAAGACGAATGGTGGATGTTCCAGTAATTTACGTTGAGGCTAAAGCAAACATCGGCATTAGGGATGCTGTTAAAGATGCACTGCATCATCTTGAGCCATGGAGCAAAATTGGTTTAACGACAACGGTTCAGCATGCTCACATGATAAAGGAAGCTGAAGAAATTCTTCGATTAGCCGGCAAGAAAGTTTATGTTGGACACGAAGCTGGGCTGAAGTATCCGGGTCAAGTTTTAGGCTGCAATTACAGGAATGCTAAGGCTATTTCAGATGTGGTGGAGGCATTTCTTTTTGTCGGCGGCGGATTATTTCATGCGATAGGACTATATTTAGCCACATTGAAGCCCGTAGTTGCTGCTGATCCATTTGAGGGGAAAGCCCGTAGAATAGATGATGAAGCTAAACGGGTTATAAATAGGCGGTGGGCAGAAATATCGGAAGCAGCTAAGGCAAATTTATGGGGGGTGATTATTGGACTTAAAATCGGGCAGTTTAACCTTAAAAAAGCATTAAGCATTAAGGAGGACCTGGAGAAAAGCGGTAAAGAGGTAGTTCTGCTCGCTATGAGGGAAATTACGCCAGAAAAACTGCTTGAGTTTCCAACTATAGAGGCATACGTAAACACCGCGTGTCCAAGAATATCTTTCTATGGGGGACAGAAATTTTTTAGGCCTATTTTGACACCTCGAGAAGTGTATGTTGCCATTGGAAAAATGAGCTGGGATGAGTACTTAAGGTCAGGTCTATTGTGATCACACATCACTGGGGAGAATTAAGGGTTATGGAAGAGGGCTGATTAGATTGCTAAAAAGAAAGCATCTAGCTCTTCTGTTATCGCAGTTATCCCCCATACCGCGCCCTAAACTTAAGTGGGAGGGTTACACGCTTGACGCTGAGAGCGCAGCTAACATGGCGTATATTGCAGCGTGGGTTTATGGCGACGTAGAGGGGAAAAGAGTTATTGATCTAGGTTGCGGAACCGGTATTTTAGCAATTGCAGCCTCGCTTCTCGGCGCTGAATGGGTTGTTGGCGTAGACATAGATAGAGAGTCTATTAGAGTTGCTGTTGGCAACGCCAAAAAGTTAGGTGTAAATGTTGATTTTGTAGCTGGAGATATCGGTTGTGTCAGAGGGCATTTTGACACAGTGTTGATGAACCCGCCTTTCGGGAGCTGGCATAAGGGCGCGGACATAAAATTCCTGAAGAAAGCTCTGGAAATATCGGATGTTGTGTATTCTCTGCATAAGCGGAGCCCTTCAGTTAGGGAATTTCTTGGCAGGCGTATTCCGCAGTTAGGCGGCGTGATAGATCATGTTTATGAGATGGATATAACTATAAGTAGGACATACAAGTTTCATAGAAAGAAGCGATATTTAGTTAAAGCCGACCTATATCGCGTGTTAAGACTAAAGTCCAAATAATCTTCAAAATAGCAAAACTAATATCACTGTTTAGGAGTAAATTTAAAGCGATTTAATCCAGTGGGAATGTTTAATATGTCAGAGATGAGGAAAAGCGGGCAGTTCATTGTTCCCGGGGAAAAGATAGGTGTAATAGAAGAGTTCATACCAGATCTCGGAACCTATGTTGATAACGGCGTAATATACGCGAATAAAGTGGGATGCATACTAGTAGACTCAGTTAGCAGGAAAGTTTCAGTATACCCGTTAACTCGAGAAGCATGCATCCCGAAAGTTGGGAGCATTGTTGTAGGACATGTAGTAAATATTCAGGGCGCCATGGCCTTCATACGTATAATAAAAGTTGGGAAAAGATTTCTCTCCGGATTCTTTACCGGCGTACTGCATGTTTCAGACATCGACATAAAATATGTTAAGGAGATTTTTGACGCGATAAAGGTTGGCGATTTAGTTCGCGCTAAAGTTATAAGCCATACAAACAGAACATTCCACCTAACCACTAAAGGTGGGAAACTGGGAGTCATATTGGCTTTATGCTCAAAGTGCGGTGGAACATTAATGCCTAAGTCTAAAAGAAATAAAAATAAAAGGCTATATTGCAGTAAGTGCGGAAATGCTGAGACAAGAAAGATTGCCTCCGATTACGGTTTTGGAAGCATATAGCAGAAAGGAAAGGGGAGGTGGATGGAACATGCAAATAAAAATATTGGATAGGAAAACTAACGAGCTCGTAATTGAGGTTGAAGGTGAAGGACATACACTATGTAATCTCCTAGAATCGGTGCTCCTAGAAGACGAGGAAGTTGACTTCGCCAGCTATAACATATCGCATCCTCTCGTAGGGAGGCCTGTAATAACCGTTAGAACAAAGGGAAACAAAAGTCCGGAAGCCGCTGTGAAAGAGGCTGTTGAAAAGATTCTTCAGAGGGGAAGGGAATTAAGAAAAGAATTTGAGAAAGCGTTCAAGAGCACTAAATAAAACATTGAATTATACGCTTTCAACCTCTAGTTTTTGAGCGAAGTTGCTTCTCTTCAAAATTAATTTTAGGAGAAAACTTAGATTATCTGAGATGTCGCCTTCACGTGAGAGTATATCAAGGGCCTCTTTGATGGATATAGCGCCCGACAGCCAACCATAAATTATTAGGGCCTCAGCCGCATCAGCCTGCTTATGCCTATCTGTTCTATGGGGCAATAATCTCCTTATACCAGCCTTTCTAAGAGCTGATGAAAGCGCGCGGCTATCAAGTTTTCGCCCAACCGGTTTACCAGCAACCCTAGATAGGGCTAATGAATAAACAAAGTTAACGTATGAGTCTCCTAGAGAAGCCAGCTCCTGATCGCATAGAATCATAGTTAAATTTGAGTACTTCTCCATGAAGGGAAAATATTCGCTTAAATTTAGTTCGGCCAACCCTGATTCACCAACGCTAACAAACATGATAAAATGCGACGTCAACTATTAATCTTTTTAAATGCATAATTTAAGATGTAAGGCAGCTAATCATTTTTAGTGGACGCTGATTCAATGAAGAAAACTATAATACTGAAGGTTAGTAGCGAGAACCCAGAGCTTGAGAAAATTAGCTTAGCAGCCAAAATCATCCGTCAAGGCGGGTTAGTAGCGTTTCCCACGGAGACCGTCTATGGCTTAGGAGCTGACGCTCTTAACCCTAAAGCCGTAAGAGAGATTTACGCCGCCAAGAATAGACCCTTAGACAACCCAATAATAGTGCATGTAGCCAACAAAGAAGACGTTTATAGACTCGCTGAAGACGTACCGGAGTTCGCTGAAAAACTTATGGAGAGTTTTTGGCCGGGTCCCCTAACGTTGGTTCTCAAGGCCTCAAGCATAGTGCCTAGGGTAACAACCGGCGGATTAGACACGGTGGCTATAAGAATGCCCAGCCATAAAGTTGCCCTAGCCCTAATAAGGGAGGCGGAAACGCCGATAGCTGCCCCAAGCGCAAATTTAGCTGGTAGACCAAGCCCAACGATGGCGGAGCATGTTATACAGGATCTTTACGGTCGAATAGACGTTATACTTGATGCTGGACCAACAAATATAGGTGTGGAATCAACCGTTTTGGATCTAACATGTGATCCACCTCAAATCCTAAGGCCTGGTGGAACAACATATGAGGAGCTCAAAAGAATTTTGGGCAGAGTCTCTATTCACCCAGCGGCTTTAGCTAGGAGAGAGATCCACATTGAGCACGCCCGGTCGCCTGGAATGAAACATAAGCATTATGCGCCTAAAGCTAAGGTGGTTCTCGTTGAAGGAAAATTTAACGCAGTTATCAACAAGATTAGGGAGCTAGCTCAGCAATACATCAGGGAAGGAAAGAAGGTTGGAATATTGGCTACAGACGAGAGCCTATCAGAGTATGATGTGGGCATTGTTAAGTCGCTTGGAAGCCGGAGGGATCTCGCGTCCACAGCTAAAAATCTGTTTAAATTGTTTAGGGAGTTCGATGAGGATGAGGTTGACATAATAATTGCTGAGGGGATCCCGCAGAAGGAGCTGGGGTTAGCTGTAATGAATAGGCTTAGGAGGGCTGCTGGCTACAACATTATTAAAGCTGATTAAATTTTTGGGGATAAACACTTATTCTTCGGCGTCCACTATGCCCTTTTCAGTAATCCTGAAGTAGGCCTCTCTTTCAGGCAGATATGGGCTGTCAATTATCTTTGCAACTCTAACACCTTTTGAGCCTCTTCTCAAGTAGACTCTATGCGTGCAGGCATGCGCCATCACATTTCCACCCGCCGGCCTATTAGGGTCACCGTAAAAGGCAGCTGGATTAGATTGAACCTGATTTGTTATAACAACCGCTAGGTTGTAGGCTTCTGCAAGCCTAATAAGCTTATGCAAATACTGATTTAATTTCTGCTGTCTTTCCGAAAGGGTTTCTCGGCCTATGTATTCTCCTCTAAAGTGGCTTATCATGCTGTCGACAACTACTAGTTTTACGTTGTTTTCTGGGCAGAGCGTGAATAGCCTATCTATGAGTAAGCATTGGTGGCTACTATTGTAGGCTCTTGCAACCAGAATGTTACTTGCAACCTCGCTTGGTTCGAGACCTAAGCCGGATGCTATCTGATATATGCGTTCAGGCATGAAGGTTCCTTCTGTATCTATGAAGGCAACCTTACCCTCTAAGCCACCCTTTTCGTATGGCAGCTGGGCTGTAACCGAAAGCATCATACAAATTTGAGTTTTACCGGAGCCGTATTCACCTATGAGCTCGGTTAGCGCCTGGGTTTCAACTCCGCCGCCAAGTATTTCATCTAGCTTCTTACATCCAGTTGTGCATCGCTTCATGTTTTTTCTTATTTCATAGTATTCTTGGGCTGTTCTAAAGTCTGTGGAGAGCATTTTACGCGCTGCATTCTGAATCTTAAGTATGGTGTTGAAGCCTAGCTTCGTCTTCTCCGCTATTTCAAGCGGGGGGGTAACAGCGATGGCCTCTATGGTTGTGTAGCCGGCGGCTCTAAGCTTAGACGCTATTGTTGATCCAACGCCGTTTAGAGATTCAAGATCATCCATTCTAGTAGGCCTCCCACTCAAAATTTTTTCTGGATATCTTTCTCCAGCATTTCCAGCATAGGGGGATTTTATCACCCTTATACATTATGTAAATTGCGATGTCTGTGCTATCGCAGCCTCCATTCCATGGATTTAGGCAACGCTCCACTTCAGGTTTAACGTTGCTAAATGATAAACTCGTCTTAGTTGAGAGTTTGCTCTTGATTTTAGCCATCTCCGCACGCCAATTAACATTTTCCATTAAGCAGTATTTAAGATATCTGTGAAAAATTGGGTAGAGGGGGGAGGGGGTCTAGAATCTTCTCCCTAATTCTAGGAAGGAATACTTACGTAGTTTCTGGAAGAAATCTAGGAGCAGCTTTACTATTTCATTCTCAAGATTTATTTGGTAGGTTCTCGGCTTAAACTTGTTTTCTCTAACCCACCCTAAATCCACAAGGGTCTTAAGCCGCCTTTCAATTGAAGGCGTTCTGAGGCCGGTGGCTTTGGTGAGAGCATACTTAGTGAAGGCTTTATCCGGATTCAAGAGCAGGTGAACTAGAACCCTAAACTTTTTTCCGCCACCTAAACCTAGCTCGAGCTCCTCCCATATGCTTCTTTTCTCTCTGATATTCCTGCTCATTATAGTTTCCGCCCTCCAGGCTCAAGCTGCTTAAGAAGATTATTTAGAAACTTTTCTAGGTCTATTAGAGCTGCGCCTGAAATCCCGATCTCCATCAGCGACTTCATATCTATTATCCCCCGGTATATTAGGTCTTGAACCTGCGCCTCAAAGTCCTCGACGGGTTTAACATTATACTCCTCACAGACAATGTTGTAGAATTTTCGCAGTTCCCTTAGGCTTATGTAGGCTGATTCATTAGCCTTCAAGCCTCTGACAAGAGCCAAGAGAACTAATCTTCCATCGCTACTTAGGTTCATTATGTCCTCGGTTGTTATGGTTGGATTTATTTCGCTGTAGACTTTGCGGACGTGCTCCGGTAAAACCTTACTTGAACCAGTATTTTCGGCTAGGATACCGGAGTAGTAGAGGAGTTCTAACCCAACCCTAACATCTCCGTTAACCGGCGGATTAGCGGTTACATCACTTATAAAATCAAGCGTATCCTCAAGAACAACATTCGGTTGAAAGGCCTCTTCAACCCGATCCTCAAGTATATCCTTGATCTGCCCGCTTGTGTATCTCGGAAACTCTATTATGCCCATTCCGAGAGTTGATTTTTCACCCGGCTCAAGCAGATCATGCCACTTAAGCGATCTGGCAATAAAGATTTCACCGATTATAGGAGTCGGTTCACCGGGCCTAATCTCAGGTATGCGCGTCAAATCATATATGACGTGCTCTTTCGGGTTCATCTGAACAAAATAGTCGATTTCATCAAACGTTACCACAAGAAAAATCTCTTCAAACCTTAGATACTCAATTAGCTGCCTAATCATTTCCTCCGGGCTTAAACTCTTGGTTGATATTTTAGGCGTAACCTTCCTCACAAGATTACCATAGAGAACGTAGCGTGTGACGCCGTCAACCTTACAGTTCATGTAAACATGCTTTAGGTTAACACCTTCCTTCTGAGCTTTCTCAGCGAGAAGCTCGCCGAATCTAATGGTTGTGCAGGTCTTACCGGTTCCGGTGGCGCCGACTATCTGGGTTATTCGCGGATATGCATTCCAAATATCCCTGAGCATGCCGCCGTAAATTGAGAGCAGCATGTTTATTTGCTGCTCTCTATGTGGGAGGCGCTTAGGAATATAGTAGGGTGAAAGCTTATTCTTGTCCTTGAAGATCAGGGAGCTGGACAAATCTCAAACCCGAAAATAACTATTGGATTACAAACCTATAAATGTGATATAATGTGGAGAATTATTTTAGAGTGGTTCAAGGGGCTTCACGTTACCCATCACCGGCTTAGGTCTTTTAACAGGCGCACACCATTTGACGGCGTTGCCGATAACTTTTAGAACATTTGGGTTATGATAGGTTGGGTAGGTTTCATGTCCAGGTCGGAAGTAGAAGATCTTACCTAAACCCCTATAGAAGCAGCATCCGCTTCTGAAAACTTCTCCTCCCTTAAACCAGCTTATAAAAATTAGCTCATCAGGCTTAGGTATGTCGAACGGTTCACCATACATTTCCTCATGTTCAATTTCAAAGTAATCGCCGAGACCCTCAGCTATTGGATGCCCGCCGGCGACAACCCATATTCGCTCCTTTTCGCCAGCCTCCCTCCACTTGAGGTTGCAGGATGTCCCTAAAAGACGCTTAAATATTTTTGAGAAGTGCGCTGAGTGAAGGACGATTAGCCCCATACCATTAAGCGTTATATGCTTGTACACGCGGTCAACGATTACGTCGCTGACTTTATCATGCGCGGCGTGCCCCCACCATATTAGCACATCAGTGTTATTGAGAACTTCTTCTGTTAAGCCATGCTCCGGCTCATCAAGTGTGGCTGTTCGAACATTGAATCCTTCACTGCGCAGATATTCGGCGATTGCCCCGTGGATTCCATTCGGATAAATTTCAGCGACCTTCGGGTTTTCTCTTTCATGGATGAACTCGTTCCAAACGGTTACATTTATTTTCTCAGTCATATCCATCACAAATAATAATTTAAGTTTAGGGAATAAAGATTTTAACCCGGAATGAAAAATGGCTCATTTAATCTTGTTCGGTTTTAGCTATGAACATTATTAAGCCTAAAGCCGCCAGTATCACGCCGACCACTATAAGAAGGAAACCTATCCCCCCTAAATCACTTATGTAAGTGTTTGTGTAGTACGCCAGCATTATGCCGACGATTAATAGAATGAAACCTGAAACCTTTTCTACAAACACTAGGCCTAGAAACGTTGATGACTCTTTTTTCCTACTCAACCCGCTCCCTCAGCTTAAATTAAACTTTAAAGAATCTGGCAAACAGTATATAAAAATTTTAGTCTTCCATCTCCTTGAGTCGCTCTGGCAAATATTTATCCACTATATGAGTTAACCCGTATCTTGAGAAGGCTTCAAGCTCACATTTCCTTTGGAACTTTAGGAAAACATTTATCTCCCTCTGCCAGAGTTCACCCTTATATCTTGGGTCACGCATAAGCTCATGCAGACGCTTGATATCTACATCCTTGAGCTTATCGTTAGGTAGCTTATAGTTTATTATGTCTGAGGCCCAAACACCAGCCCACTTTGCGTCAGGCGTTGTTAATTCCCTTACGTGAGCCGCGTTCGCTGAACCAGATATTATAACCATAGCGATATGCATGCCCCATGGATCAGCGTCGGTGAATATGTAAACTGGTAAACCTAGCTCCTGATTAAGCCTGCGGATGAAATATCTGGTTGAACGTGGGGCTTGACCCCTCAAAAAGACTAGTATGGCGTTAAATTTCTCGTGGACTCTTTCCTCAATGAATCTTGTGAATAAACCGCCCTTTTCGATGGCTATAACTTTGTCGGCGCTTGTTTCCACGAACTCTGCGGATGTTAGGGCGGGGCCTATCATTACGCCGTCTGGATGCGAGGTTAGATTGAGGCGCCTACCCTCATAGTTTGGGACGGTGTACTCTATTGTTAGGTCGCCGAAAACAGCTGAACTCTCCTCTGGGAAAACGTTGAAGTCCTCTCTTGTGCAGCCTAAAACCGTCTCTAAATCCGTTATGATATTGTCAGATTCATTTTGATCTTTAAAGGATATATCGTACGCTTGCGCTGAATAGAATACGTCTCTCAGGGTTGAGGTTTTCTGGTTTAGAGTTAGCTCATGCGTGAAAAATGCCATCCAGACAAGCTGGGTGAACGGTCTTAAATGCCTGATGTTTCTCGCGCTTCTCTTAACTTTTTTGTCGCCTAGAACATATTGTCTGAGCTCTGGGCTATAGTATATGTTGTCTGTTGATCTACTTGGCATAATGATCTGCGGGAAAACTCCCTTCTCCAGCTGCTCGTAAAGTTCCCGCCCGAACCTTTCAAGCTTAACGAGAACCTCCTTTCTTTTTTTCCTAGCCGTGGTGGCGCTACTCTTTCTCAAATCTTCTAACCCTCCTTAATAGTTCACCTATATCAGGTATTTTTTCTTTTCCAGCAAGCCTAGTTGAAAACTCAGCTATTTTTGGCAGATATCTCGCGAAAACTGAGAGGCGGGCTTTTTCACGTCTAATCTTCTCCTTTCTAGAGACGTAGGCTCCAAGTCTGCGGGCAACCTCCCTGATTCCGTTGAGTATTTCACGGCTTACTTCAGGTCTATCCGCGATCATTTCCTTTCCAACAGTTTTCCATGGGATTTTGGTGCTGCATATGTGGACTAGAACCGCGAATGGCATGCCTGGCGTTAAACCATATTTCCGCCAATTGATGGATTTGACGATTTTCCAGCTGACATCGCCGGATTCATCGTAGACTAGGGGGATTTTATTGGCAAACCTATATAGGAGTATGTCCTCTTTTGCTGGAACCTTGCCTCCGTAGGCTATTCCAATCTCAACGATGAATGGGTGACCAGCATAGGCTGATGGTTTACGTTGTGAAACAGCCACGAATTCAGGTTCAAGCTCCTTTAGTATACCAGCTTTAAGGATGTTTTCGCCTAGTGGAGAAAGGCAGTCAGCGTCAGGGGGCAGAAACTCGTTGAAGTTTTTCATGGCTTGAACAAACCTCACTATCTCATCTGGCTTAAGCCTCTTTGGGTCAGCATCCTCTGGGAAACCGGCAAATTTAAGGAAGCGTCTGGCAGTTCGCTTACCGACCCTATGGAAGTGCTCCCGCATAAAATCAAGCAATGTTTTACAGCGGGTTACGCGTATTATTCGGTACATGGTTTCAACATCTATGCCGTGTGGATGAGGCAGCGTTTCCCTTGGTTGGGGAGGCAGATTCGTGATCGTTCTCTCAAACTTATATAATCGCCCCCTCGGATCAACAAACATTAGATTAGCATAGGGATTGGCGATGGCGGTTTGCTTTAGATACTCAAGGATTTTAGGCATCGCCTTAGAGTAGTCACCCTCAATGTTAACTTCAACTATTGTACCATGCCATCTCTCCCTGTTACTGTATATCCTCCTATCTAAGACGACGGGGCGGTTCCGCTCAATATCGATCATAAGGGTGTACTCATATATCTTTGATGTGCCGGTGCTTGAAATAACCTTAACCGGCTTATTGGTTGTTATCTGCCCATAAAGTATGGTCATTGTTCCGCCTAGACCAAATGTTCCACGGGACTGCTTCAGCCTATATTTCGAGCTAAAGAGGAATTGGCAGAAAGCTAGGGGCACGTAATCAGCCGGTATACCTAAACCATTATCTTCAACCCTTAAAACATAGGCGTTTTGGCTTCCATTCATGAATGATAGACGCACATATATGTCCGGTAAAATGCCCGCCGGCTCCGTGGCATCAAGCGAGTTCTCAATAAGCTCCCTAATAGCTGAAAAAATGGCTCTCGCGGGATTAGAGAATCCGGCTATATCCCTATTTCTGTAAAAGAAGTCAGCCGGACTTATTTCTTGATAAGTCTGACTTATTATCTTCACGCTCCTTTTTCCGAGGGGAGACTTAAACCTAATTTTTGAAATAGTGGTAGATATATGTTCTTGTCATGCTCGTTTAGATCACGGTAATAGGGAGCTGCCCTCCCAAAGCTCGAATCTTCTTCTTTTGATCTCCTGCCGCTTCCTCTGGAGAAACCTGTAGACACTTGCATGCTCGCTACCGTTTATGAGCATATTTACTGCTTCACGCGCCACACTAACTTGATCGAAGTCGCCTATTATTGCAACCGTATGCCCATAAACCGATACTAGTGCTCCACTCATCTCCTCAATTATTGCTCTGGTTTTACCATCTCTGCCAATAATTCTTCCCTTAATCCTTTTTAGAGCTGACTCCGACCTGCCCAGTATGCTTCTTAAGTCGATTATCTCGAGGATGCAGTCCTCCTCGTCTAGGAGCCTAAATGCGCGTTCAGGTGAGAAGCCTCTGCCAATAGCTAAAACCACATCTTTGGCTTTAAAGAGTAATGATGGGTCTTCAGCGCCTTCCTTTAGGGTTATGATGACGTCGCCGGTTTCACTGTTGATGTCAAGTTTAACTGGCAGCTTTCTCTCTATGTACTCTTTAACGCTGCCATTCGCCCCTATTAGAACCCCAATTCTTTCTTTTGGTATTCTAGCGAATAGCTGTGACACCGGTGATCACCTTAAATGCTTCTTCAGTCTCAATTATGTTTACGCCTAGCTTTGAGAAGTATCGGTTTATGTTTTCTATGTCTCTGATAAGGAATTGATGTGAACTTGGGTGCTCAACTGGAACCGCTTGAGAGAAGTCGAATAAAACGGGTCTACCTCTCCAAACCATAACGTTGTATTCGCTTAGGTCGCCGTGAACTAATCCAGCTCCCCTATAAAGCCTTTTAACATGTAGGAGAATAAGACGGTACATTCTCTCAGGATTTTTAAGCTCAACCTCCTTAAGAAGCGGGGCGCTTATCCCGTTTTTGCCTATAAACTCCATGAGAAGCACATTATTTTTTATGGCTATTGGGCGGGGAACCCTAACCTTAGCATCGTAAGCCAAATTCAAATTTTTAAATTCTTTTTGAGCCCACAAGAGAACTAGGCTTCTTAGGTCTCTTCTAACGCTTTTAAATCTTGGGTCTCCAAGAATATATGGGAGTCTGCCTTTTCTGAATTCGGCTGAAACTGTCAAAAATATTTTTATGGCGATTTCCTCGCCATTAGAGTTTATCCCCCAGTAAATTCGTGATTCCTTACCTGAATTAACAACCCCATATATCTCTTTTATTTCACCTCTATTCATGAAATCATATATTGTCATAAGGGTTGAGCGATCAAAAACTTCTTCAAGAACTTCATACTCTTCACTACGCTTCTCCTTCATTAGCTGCTTACTTTCGTACGTTTTCTCTTTCCGCTCGAGCTTTTTCCGTATTTTGTCACTGAGCGACATGCCTTAAAAACCATCCAAAAAGGTTTTACTCAATCGTTAAAAGACCCATCTTACGGAGATTTTCCGCCTGACCTCTAGTGTAGCGCCAGATTATGTCCCCGCGGGTCTCAAATTGAAAGTCCCATGGAGAGACGAGGACAACGTCGCCGACTCTTATCCAGAATCTCCTTTTAAGTTTGCCTCTTATTCGGCATATGCGCTCGTGTCCATCTTGGCATTTAACTAGTACACGGTCGTAGCCGAGCAGCTTCACAGCTATCCCTAGGACATCGGTTCCCGCCGGAAGCACCAGCTCATTCATTTCTTCTTCGCTAATAACCTTCTTCTTGCCCAAGCGACTACCCCTTTGGATATATTTTGAGTCTTGAATTATTCTTTATCCTATAATAATGAGAATCACATTTAAATATATTGCACCATAATTGGGCGGAAACCAAACTGGTATGATAGAAATGTTAAATGTTACTACCGTTATTAACTTTAAAAACTTTAAAGTGGCATTTTTCGATAAAAAAGGGGTTACTCAAATAGGGTAACCGTCACCTCCTCGCCTTCTTCTATCACGTCTAGGTTGACTGGCAGAATTATGTATCCGTCAGCTTTTGATAGGCTTGTTATGTCACCGGACTTCTTGAAGACTGGGTAGGCTTTTCCATCAGCTATCTTAACGGGGAGAAATTGTTCACGCCCAGAGGCTGAAACAATCCGCTTAGCCATCTTGGCTCTAATAACGGTTGGTTTTTTGGGGGGTAATCTAGCCATTTTCCGTATTGCCGGTATTAGGAAAACATAGGCATTACTTAGACATGAGGTTGGATAGCCCGGCATACCTAAGACGGGTTTCCCTTTAACTACGCCGAAAAGCGTCGGTTTACCAGGCTTTATTTGAACCCCATGGAATAGGAGCTTCCCCTCCTTCTCGATTATATCTGCCAGTATGTCGCGTTCTCCAACCGAGCTTCCACCTGAAAAAACTATTAGGTCATAGCCCTCCAGAAAGCGATGTAAAGCGCTTCTTAGAGCTTCGTAAGTATCTGGAATTATTGGGGCTCTGGATACTAGAGCACCATTCGTTAGGAGAAGGGAGGTTAAAGTGTAGGAGTTCACGTCGTAAACCTGTCCCTTGTTAAGTTCGAAGCCGGGTTCACGGATCTCCGTGCCGGTTGGAATAATTGCCACACGGGGCTTCTGATAAACCACTGCTTTTCTTAAGCCTAAGGCGGCGAAAACCCCTATTTTAGCGGGAGTTAAAATTTCACCTTCACTTAAGATGACTTCACCCTTCTTTATGTCCTCGCCTTTCGGCGAAATATTCGCTAATGGATGTACAGCTCTAAAGATTGATACGGTTTTTCCATCTTTACTTTCACTCGCAAATTCAGCCATGACAACGGCGTCCGCGCCGGGCGGTATTGGGCAGCCAGTAGCTATGCGCATGCATTCCCCGTGATTTATGCTTTTGCTGGTTGATTCTCCAGCGTGTAATACGCCTACAATTTTTAGGGTTTTCGGATTAAAATCGGAGGCCCCATATGTGTCTTCGGCTTTTACAGCGTACCCATCCATAGCGGCTCTATCAAATGGGGGAACATCCATATTAGCCACAAGATTCTTCGCTAAGACCCGGTTTACAGCTTTCTCAATTGGGATAAGCTCGGTTCGATCAACAGGTTTAACAAACTCTAAAACTGTTTTCACGGCTTTTTCACGTGATATAAGAAGCCTAAAAGGCGTTATTTCACTCATGTCTCTTCGCCACTATCCAAACAATAGGGATGAAAAAATAAAAATTCTTTGTTTATCGCAAAAAACTTAAGTTTGAATAGTACCTTAGAAATTTAGGACGTTGATGGAAAATGCTAAGAAAAACACATGCAACAACACTATTATTATTCGTTTCTTTATTACTGCTCATATCAGGAATAATCTATCCATCAAATTTTTTATTTTCGCCTCACGCTGAGAGATACGCTAATATTGTTCAGTGCCGCATGATTTCTCCTTCCTCAGAGAAGCAGAAACTCGACGTCGCCGGGCAGCCTGAAGCTTCAGTTTCAATAGATATGAGGGCAATAAATATAAGGGTTTTAGATGCTGTAACCTATCAGCCAATCCAGAATGCCAAAATAATTTTGTGGGATCTTTCTACTTTTAGTAAGCCAAAATTGGGCGCTGGCATCTATTTTACCGATGATAAGGGCGAATGCAGCATTTCCGGAGAGTATCTGAAGGCGGAGCATATCTACTGGTTATATGCCTACAAAGGTAACTTTGAAACGAACGTTGTTGATTATGTTCCGGTTAAAAGAGAAATAACTTTTGATGAAAGCAGGAAATTAAATATAACTTTGCTATTGGTTCCGGGCGCGCTGGTGGAGTTAGAGGGCGTCCCCTACATTGTTCAGTCACCGAGTGCAGAAGAGCGGTATATGATTGTGAGAGTGAGGGTTTTAGGGGGAAATCTAGCCAATTACTCATTTATTCGGGAATACGGCAGTACACCGGACGCTTTTATGCTAGGTCTAAGCAGAAAAATGGTTATTGTTCCAGCAAATATGCCGTTTGTCCTTGAAACTAAACTTTGGTTTCTTTCGACGGAGCAATGGCGAATATCCGTCAAAAATGAAGTCTTCACTATAAGCAATGAATCGTTACCCTTCGTAATGCCTCAAGGAGAGTTTTTAGCCATTAAGATTTCACCCTACAGTCTTGAGAGAGGAGTGGAATACATCAATTCGATTATGAAAAGGGTTTACCAAGAAATCTATGACGCTCGATCCGTTGGATTCAATGTTTTTGACGAGGAAAGAACCATGGCAAACATTTATCAAGAGAAGATGGAGGCGGAGTATCTTCTCCAAAGGGCGCGGAGAGACGAGGAGTTTAAAAGGGTCTGGCTAATGCTTCGGGAGGTGCTTGGCAGCTTAAATTACATTTCCATGGTGATACAAAATAAGTATTTTATAGGCAAAACTAACGCCGTTTATCTTTCAGCGGTGACAGCTGTTTTCAGCATAGTTCTAGCCTTCTTTTTCTTTGAGAAAAACAAGAAGAAAATAATTTCAAGCATACTATTTTACGTTGTTTTTTTGATAGTTCTTTATTTTGTTCATCCCGGCGCACATGCAATAATCGACGAGAACCTCCTACTTTTTCTGGAGTCCGCTTTCGTATCCTTCGCCGTGGTTTTCGCCATAGTTTTTGGCATACCGCGTGTTTGGAAGGAGAGAACTGTAGAGGGGGAGGTTTCGTGGAGAAGCGCCATAACAATAATTTTCTCTATGGGTAAGCGTCAGATAAAACGTAAAAAAATACGTGGCTTCTTCACGATATTTTCGATATGTATTCTCGTTTTAACGTTTACTTCGCTAACGTCTTTTGGAACAGTTATTGGAATAGTCTCTGAAACCGTGAACGCCACCCCTCCATCGGAGGGAATTCTCGTAAGGAAGATGATCAATGGTTCTTCGCTTCTTTTCTCTCCGCTTGGATACGGGGATATAGCCGCCATTTCTGAGATTATACCTATGGTTAATGTTGCATTAAGGGAGAAAAATATTCCGAGGGCTGATCCCATAGCTCGACTTATAAACCCTAATGCGAAAAGCTTCCACTTTATCTATGGCATTATCGCCATATCGCCTAAAAACGAAAGCCTCTACACGAATCTCGATGAAATCGTCGAAGGAAAATACTTAAGCGACGAAGCCTACGGTGAAGTTCTCATAAGCTCCAGCGTAGCAAAGGAGCTAGGCGTTAAAATTGGAGACAACGTAACACTAGAAATCATGGATGTAGCGGTAAGCGAACCCCTCACCGTTAGAGGTTTAATCAATGATGATGAATACGAAGGGTTAATCGATATTGATGGCAGCCATTTTGGCCCATCCCGCCTTCTTGAGGATGGAGGAGTGAGAAGATGCAATAGCACCGAAATAATGATAATTAACTTGAAGACAGCTGATAGAATACAGAGGATTATAGATGATGTTGCGCGCAAGCGCAAGATAGTTTCCCCGCAGCTCGTTCAGCTCTCTGAAATTGTTTTTCAGCCAAGCACTATGAGTAACGTAGAAGCTGGCATTAAGAAAATTGTTTCCGTCTATGGTTATGACGTATTTGTTTCTTCAAACAATATGATTACTTATTATCATTTCGGCTCCTATATTGAGTTTAAGGGCGTCGCTGAATTACTCATCCCGATGATCATGGTGATTTTAAACGTCAGCATGGTTATGGTTAACAGCGCATATGAACGAAGCAAAGAGATCCGGGTGCTCTCAATGCTTGGATTAAATCCAACCCACATAGGATTAACCTTCGTAGCTGAAGCAACGGTTATGGGGATGGTTGGCGGAAGCCTAGGGTACTTAGCTGGATTAGGATTTTATAGACTCATGATAGTTTTCGGTCAGGATCTAATGGTTAGAGAGAAACTTGAGTGGTGGTGGAGCGCTCTAGGCTTCGCCCTAGCCATATTAATTTCGGTTTTATCCGCCATGAGACCGGCCACAATGGCTGTTAAAGCATACACGCCCTCAAGAATAAAGAAGGTTAAGGTGCTTAAGGAGGAGATGGAGAAGCGTAAAGAAGAAATATTCAAGGTTTACGAGGCTAGGGAAGTAAGTATGCCGGTGAGGATATTAACCAACGAGAAGGAGTTTTTTGTAAGCTACTTCTTAGATCGCTTAAGTGATTTAAGGAGCGGCTATATGGAGAGAACCGAGGAGATTGAGGAGGCTCCGGAAATAGAGAGCGTTAGAGGCGAGCTTATAAAAAATATTAAATTCGCCTATTATTTTGGAGCCCCGGAGAAAAGGATTGGGACAAAAAATGTTTTAATCTTGATAAAGAGTCCAGGTGAAGAATACTATCGGATTAGGCTGAAGTCGGAGCCGATTACCCCCGGCATTCCTGAAAGCGTGATAGATAGAACCATAAGCTTCGTCCATGAAATACTGATGGCTTGGGTTAGAGACAAGAAGAGAATTATAGGCATATCTTAATAGGACAAAATACATAGCATAGCTGGTCGATTAAAGTCGAGAAGACCATTTTTATTTTTAAATTAATATCTGGAAAAAAGGGAAAGGTTTATTCATCATGGAGTTCATTTTAAATACGGGAAAATAAGAATATTTGTAGAGAGATTTTACAGATGAGTTTAGAAGATGAATTAATTAAATTTATCAAAGAGCAGATTAAGGTAGAAAATGAAATTGTTGACTCACTAAATAAAGGCGTGGCGGATATAAGTAACCCGGTTGTTAAGGAAACCTTGAAAGGCATATCTTTTGATTCCATGAAGCATGGTGAAATGTATTCAGCGGCCCTAGAACTGCTAACGGGGATATCACCCGCCTTAACTCAGGAACAGCTAGATAAGCAAAGGGAATTAGTTGAGAAACATATACGCATAGAGGCGGATCTAATAAAGAAGATAAGTAGGGTGCTTCCGTCAGTAAAAAATGAAAAGATAAAGCTCCTATTAAACGCTATTTTAGAGGATGAGAAGAGACATCACGAGCTTCTAAAAAGGGTTCTAGAGATTTTAGTTAAGGGGGAAACAATAACTGAGGAAGAATGGTGGGATGTTCTCTGGCGTAATGTCCCATTCCATGGTTCACCTGGCGGATGAAAAGCTGAGGACATACTAAGGGGATTATTGCTGGCGACTACAAACCCAATATTCTTTTTCTTTTATTTTGGAAAGCAGGATCAATAGAAACATCTAAAAAGAAAAAAGGAAGGTATGGATTACTTAGCTGTTTTTATATCCATTATGACAGACCATGCTTTTTATGGCGCTCCAAGATTTCATCCGCCAACCTATCTAAAGCCCTAAATGTTTCTTCTTTCGGATAGCCCTTAACTAATACTGGTTCAAGGAACTCAACCTTCAGCTTCGAGAGCACCTGACTTAATTGCTGAATCACCGTTGTTCCCCAACCATAGGAACCTATGACCGAGGCAAACATTATTTTAGGTCTTAATGCACTTATTAGGTGAACAGCATAGAGAACGTTAGGATGCGGGCCTCCTAGGACCGTCGGCGTGCCTACAACCACAGTGGATGCATCAACCAATGCCATGGCTAGCTTTCCAATATCCGTCTTTGATAGATCAAACCGCTGAACCTTTATGCCTCTTTCAACAAGCGCGGAAACAAAGTAGTCAACCATCGCCTTTGTGCTTCCATGCATGGATATGTATGGCAAAACAACAAGATTCTTTGGGGGATTAAAAACCCAGTCCCTGTAGGCCTCGAGTATAAAGTTCGGCCTACGATATATTGGGCCGTGGCTCGGCGCAACCATGTCTATCTTAAATTTATTTAGTTTATCCATGTTTCTTTTGATAATCAGTCTGAAGGGCATCATTATTTCAGCGAAGTATCTTTTGGCCGCTTCATAGACTGTTGCCTCATCAACAGCATAGAGATCTGATGTTGCTAAATGGGAGCCGAAAAGGTCGCATGGAAAGAGAATTGAGTCTTCACGCAGATAGGTTAACATGGTTTCAGGCCAGTGAACCCATGGAAAATGGATGAACTCCAGCGTTTTATTACCTAAAGAAATTACTTCGCCATCCTTAACCACCTGAATTTTATCTTCCGGAATAAGCAGTAGATTTGTGAGCAAATCTTTGCATTGAGCTGTAGCAATAACTTTGGCATCCGGATATAAGTCAAGTATGGTTGGTAGAGCCCCAGAATGATCCTGCTCAGCATGATTGGCAACAACGTAATCTAAACGTTTAACATTTAAAAGCTCTAAATTCTTCACCAGAATATCGGTCATAGTTGGATCCACAGTATCTATCAACGCTGTTTTATTGCTTCCAACCACTAGGTAAGCGTTATAGCTGGTTCCATCCGGAAGAGGTATCAGCTCATCAAATAAGCGGCGATCCCAATCTACAGCTCCAACCCAATAGACTCCATCTTTTATAGCACGAGGCCTCATACTTACTCATCTACCTCCCTAAACATGTTCTTTGAGGCGCCGCATACTGGGCACACCCAGCTATCCGGTAGGCTTTTAAAGTCGGTTCCGGAGGGTATTCCCTGAGTTGAATCGCCGATTTCAGGGTCATAAATGTAACCGCAAACCTTACAAACCCATTTTTTCATGGCCTACCCGTCCACTTTTAAAAGTATTTCAATCCACGCTTATAACATTAATATTATAATGATATCATGATGTTAGGATGGGAAAACTTAGGTGGAAGCGAATAAATTTTTGTGAGACGCTGTATTTACTCTTTCTAGAGAATTTTTTTGTGGTTGAGGGGAATTTGCGCAAAATTGAATTAACAACCCCTGAGGGGCTGCCGGCTAGAATTCAGAGTATAAAAATTAGCTTAGAAAAGATTTATGGCGCAAAATTAAGCGTTGAATTTAGGGTTCTGCCAGTTAGATCGCTATGTTCAACCGAGAATTTTCTGGAGAAGGATAAGCTGGCTTTAATCTTCATGAAGATTGTTGATGAAGGCTATAGGGTTCCAATAATAACCGTTAGGAAGGGAGGGGAATATTATGTTCTAGATGGGCATCACCGCTCCTACATCCTAGCGAAAATGATGGAGGAAACTGTGGAATCCTATGTTCTGCGTTTCCCGGAGGAGGTCAGCTATAGAGCCCCGCCGAGACGGCCAATAGAGGAAATTCCAGTGATAGATGTTGCGCCCATCAGAGACCCGATTCTGAGAGCGTGGAGTCAAATAATCATATTACTGAAGTATTACGAAAAGATTTACGACACACCATTCTACTTTAAGATTAAACGTTTATCTCTGGATGAGCTTGTGCCCACGCAGCCTCAGGTGGAAAGGAGGCAAATCCTATCAATAAAGAGATTGCTTGTTCCGATAGTATGCATTGAACATGAAGGAAGATACTATATTCTGGATGGACATGCAAGAACATTAAGGGCAAGAGAAATGGAGATGAACTCTATTAGGGCCATTATTTTGACACCTAAAAGCGGGGTGGAGTATGGTATAGTTAAAACCGTTAAAAACCTAGGTTTGGAAAGCATCGACAACCTGAAGATCATAGGATGACTTCTAACAGAAAAGTTCTTTATTTTCTGATTCAATCTCACATTATTTTTTTATCTTTCAATGTAATTTAGTTTCTTTTTGGAGAGTAGATTTATAATGGGCGTCGATTTAGGCGATTTGATACCTAAAACACAAGTCGATTTAAAGAGTCTCAGCGGTAAAACTGTGGCTATAGATGCCTACAACGCACTCTATCAGTTTCTCGCAATAATCAGGCAGCCTGATGGAACCCCGCTGATGGATCACACCGGGAAAGTCACAAGCCACCTAAGCGGTTTATTCTATAGGACATGTAATCTGCTTGAGCTGGGTATAAAAGTCATATATGTTTTCGATGGAACCCCACCGGCCTTGAAGGAGGCTGAAATTAAGAGGAGAATGCGCGTTAAGGAAGAAGCAGTAAAAAAGTATGAGATTGCCTTGAAGGAGGGGAGAATTGAGGAGGCACGGATGTATGCGCAGATGACCTCTCACCTAAAGGATTACATGACTGAGGACGCTAAGCGCTTATTGACCTTGATGGGTGTGCCGTGGGTTCAAGCTCCCTCAGAGGGAGAGGCGCAGGCAGCGCACCTAGTTAAGAGGGGGGATGCGGATTTCTGCGCAAGCCAAGACTACGATAGCCTATTGTTCGGCGCACCCCATTTGCTTAGAAATCTAACGATTTCCGGCAGGAGGAAGCTTCCTCGAAAGAAAGTTTATGTTGAGGTTGTCCCGGAAATAATCGAATTGAATCGCGTTCTTAAGGAGCTGGGTATAACGCGTGAGCAACTCATAGACATAGGTATACTTATTGGAACAGACTTTAATCCTGACGGCATTAAGGGCATAGGGCCGAAGACCGCGCTTAAACTCATAAAAACCTACGGAAGCCTAGAAAAGGCTTTACCAGCAATAAAAAATGCTGAGTTTCCGGTTGAGCCGGCGAGAATAAGGGAGATATTCCTTCATCCGGAGGTTACGGATGACTATAGGATAGAGTGGAAGGAGCCGGATGTTGAGGGTGTAATTGATTTCTTATGCGGTGAGAAAGATTTCTCGGAGAGCCGTGTACGCAAAGCCTTAGAGAAAGCTATCGGGGGAATGAGGAAAGCTAGGGCGAGGAGAACTTTGGAGGCGTGGTTCTAGAAAAGAAAATTTAGGCAATTAAGCTTTAATGAAGCGAAGAATTAAGTATTAGTTCTAAAACATTAATCAATCCAGTAGTATTAGAGGAGGCTGCCGCTAGAAAAAAGGGTGAACGAACTGTGGAATTACGCGAGAATGAGAGGAGAACCCTTCTTGCACTTAAGAAGCTAGGTGGAAAAGCAACGCTAAACAGGCTCTCCGAGGCCAGCGGTCTAGCGGACGCCGCTATCATGCGGGCGGCTCTATCGCTTGAAGCAAAAAACCTTGTGAAGATCCACGAGAGAAAGATCACTAGATTCAAATTAAATGAGGAGGGCAGGGAATACGCTGAAAGGGGGCTACCGGAGAGACGTTTACTTGAAGCCCTAATCAAGATGGGTGGGGAAGCCGCGATCGGAGATGTATTGAAGGAGGCAGCTATTGAAAATAGGATGGCTGCAATAACTTTAGGTTGGCTTGCACGGAAGGGCTGGGCTAAAATAGATTCAAAGGAGCGGAAAATTAAACTTTTGAAGACCCCGGAGCCGGGGGCTGATGAAAAGCTCTTACTGATGCTTAAGGCGGCTGGAACATTAACCGTTGAAGAATTAGATGAGGAATTGAAGGCTGCATTCAAAATGCTTAGAGGCAGAAGGATCATTGAAACCCGCATGGAGTCTATTAAGGAGCTTGAACTAACAGACGGTGGGTGGGAGCTACTCAGAAAAGGCATAAAGGTGGTTGAGGAGGTAACGCAGCTAACACCCGAGCTAATTGTAACTGGGAAATGGCGTGAAAAAAAGATTCTAAAGTATAATATTAGGGCTCCGGCTCCCCGAATATGGCCTGGCAAAAAGCATCCATACTTGAGGTTTCTAGATGAGATGCGTGAGAAGCTCGTTGCATTAGGCTTCAAGGAGATGAATGGGCCGATAGTTGAAATAAGCTTCTTCAATTGCGATGGACTTTATATGCCTCAGGATCATCCCGCCAGGGAAATTCATGACATGTATCTTATCAAGGATCCTGAATACGGCGATTTAACTCCCTATCAGAAGATCCTTGAGCAAGTGAAGAAAACCCATGAGAACGGATGGAAGACAGGCTCGAAAGGCTGGGGCTACACCTTTTCGCTTTTGATGGCGGCTAGGCTGATATTACGCAGTCACACAACAGCCGTGAGCATAAGAACTCTGCTAAGCGATGAGCTAGAGATACCTGGAAAATATTTTGCTATTGCCCGCTGCTATAGGCCGGAGCTCGTCGATAGAACCCATTTAAGCGAGTTCAATCAGGTTGAGGGCATAGTTGTAGGCGAAGATTTGACGTTACGTGATCTTCTGGGGATACTTGAGCGCTTCGCCATTGACATAGCTGGAGCGGACAAGGTTAGATTTAGACCTGACTATTTCCCATTCACGGAGCCCAGCGTCGAGTTATCCGCCTATAAGGAGGGTTATGGATGGATGGAGTTCGGCGGCTCAGGAATATTTCGCCCAGAAGTAACTTTGCCGCTTGGCATAGATGTTCCCGTGCTGGCTTGGGGGCTGGGGGTTGACCGCTTGTTCATGATGAAGGCTGGAATAAATGACATACGCTACTTGTTTACTCATGATTTGGAGTGGCTGAGAAAAAAGGAGATAATATGATATGCCGACGATAGAGGTTGAACGCAGGGATTTAGAGATTCTTCTAGGCAGAAAATTGCCTGATGACTCTGAAAAGCTTGATGAAATACTATCCTTCATTAAAGGTGAAGTCAAAAACATAGACGAAGAGGAAATTTACATAGATATTAAAGACAGCAATCGCGCTGATTTGTGGGGTGTTGAGGGAATAGCGCGGGCGCTACGAGGCATATTAAACATTGAGAGGGGTCTAAAGCGCTATGAGGTGGCCGGGAAATCCGGGGTTGAAATCACTGTTGATCAACGCTTAAAGAACATACGCCCCTACATCGCATGCGCCGTCGTTAAGGGCGTTAAATTAAGCGACGCCGCCATACGGCATATCATGCGTTTTCAGGACAAGATGGATCAGACTTATGGGCGGGGTAGACGTCGAACATCAATCGGCATCTACGATTTTGATCTGGTTTCACCTCCGCTACGCTATACGGTTTCCAAGCCTAACGAAATAAGATTCACTCCGTTAGGCTTCAGTGAAGAGCTAACCTTGGCTGAAATCCTCGAGAAGCATCCAAAGGGAATAGAGTATGGGCACATAGTTAGGCCATTTGATGTTTGGCCCATCTTTATAGATTCAAAGAGTAAAGTGCTGTCTTTTCCGCCGATAATCAACTCAAATGATCTTGGAAGGGTAACGGTGGATACGAGAAACGTTCTGGTTGAAGTGACAGGCACAATGTACAAAACTGTTCTGTACACTTTGATTAACGTTATATTGGCTCTGGCGGATAGGGGCGGAGCAATCTACTCGGTTGATGTCCACTACCCCTATGAGGGATTGGGAACCATAGTAACCCCGGACCTTAAAACTGAGAAGATGCATCTGAAGATCGAATACGTAAGAAAAGTTATGGGGATCCCCCTAAGTCTTAAGGAAATCGTGGATCTCTTGGAGAGAGCTAGGTATGGGGTTGCTGAAGCAACGGAAAGCGAAGTTGTTGTTGAAATCCCATGTTACCGGCCGGACATAATGCATCCCATCGACATAGTTGAGGACATAGCCATAGCCTACGACTTAAACAGGATGCAGCCGAGGTGGCCTCAAATATCAACCGTTGGGGGGCTGCTACGGGAAACCCAGCTACGTGATTTAGTTAGGGAGCTCATGGTTGGCTTAGGCTATCAGGAAGTCTTAACCTTCACCCTAACCAGCCCGGAGGTTCTATTTGGGAGGATGAATATTCCATCTGGCAGGGTTGTTGAAATAGCGAACCCGAAGGTCTCCTCCATGACGTGTTTGAGGAGCTGGCTTCTGCCAACCCTCATGGAATTTCTAAGCCACAACACGCATGTTGAATATCCCCAGAGGATTTTTGAGGTCGGCTACTGCGTTGTTCACGATGAAACCCAAATGAATAAGTCAAGAGACATAGAGAAGCTAGCATGCGTAACAATACACTCAAACGCCGGGTTCTCTGAAGCCAAATCGGTTCTCGACGCACTGTTCACCAATCTAGGGTTAGAGTACAGCCTAGAAGAGGAGAGCCACGGAAGCTTTATTGAGGGGCGCGTTGGAGCAATAATAGTTAAGGGCGAAAAAATAGGCTTAATAGGCGAGATACACCCGCAGGTTCTACAAAATTGGGGGCTGGAAAACCCCGCGGCGGCATTAGAAATAAACCTCAGTGAAATATGGCGGCATCTACAACGCTAGAGAAATCCCCTCATCGCTAAATGAGAGTAAAGTTTATTTGATTTTCACATTCTTGATATTCTTGGCGATGAAACGAGCGTTAATCCCGCCGGAACCCCGTTGAGGGGCCCGCAGAGACGGGCTCAACCGAGAGGATGGTTATCGTCTTCGATGAGGGAGAGTTTACCCAGATGCGGGACACGGCGGGCGTGGGCGCAAAATTCCACGTATGAGAGAGCCCAGCAGAGGGGAGCGGAGCCCGCTCGTCTGTGAAGCTGGGTGTTAGTTACGTGGAACACAAAGCGCCCACGATAAATTTTATTTTTAAGATGTAGGATAATATGGAAGATTTAATAATTTTAGTTTCCTAAAAATCTATGCGAGGGATCTATGATGGTGAAACCGGTAATCCGATATGAGAGTGAATTGTCCTTTAGTGGTGAAGGACCGTTTCCCACGAAAATTTTTCTCTCCAAAAGCGAATCTTCCACCGCTAGTGTTAGGCTGAGCAAGCTTAATAGAGGCGAAAGGATTGAAATGCACGCGCATGCCGAGAGTGATCAAATAGAATACTGCATTGAAGGAAAAGCAATAATGTTTATTGAGGGATTAGGCGAGAAGGAAATAACTAGAGGAACATTTACTTATGTCCCTAGGGGGGTGAAGCATAGCATACTGGAGGTTATTGAACCACTAACGGTTCTAACGGTTTTTGTGCCACCACTCTTCTAGGAAGGGAACTAAAATTAGATTCTCACCGATGAAGCCCTTTCTCTCCTAGCTCTTTCCTCCCGCCCATAGTAGGCTGTCCACTTTAATTTGCGGGGATCACGCTTTAAAACAAGATGGTTCTTCCTACATTTACTTGAGCAGAACCATAGTATTGTACCATCATTATTAACGTACATTATTCCTGTTCCCGGATTGAATTCGTGGCCGCAGAATGAGCATCGTCTAGGTCTGGGCATCTATCTCATCTCCATATAAGGGTGATTGATGACTATTTAAGCATTCTCATAGCCTAACGGAAACTTCCAGTTCACCTCACTTTATTTTTCTAGCTTCCCTCTCCGTCTCCCGCAGCATTAAGATATCGCCTAACCTAACTGGTCCTTTAACGTTTCTCGTTATTATTCGACCCTTATCCGGTCCTTTAAGTATGCGGACTCTAACCTGCTCTATTTCCCCGGTTACTCCGGTTCGACCCACTATTTGGATGACCTCAGCCGGCGTTAAAACCTCTTCTTCGGCTCCTTTGGCTTCTCTTGCCCCCCTGCGGCTCAAAAGATTTAGCCTCCTTTAATCTTCTCGATTCTATTTATAATCTCTTTGACTAGGTCTGCGGCTTCCCCAGGGTCGATTATGCATGCTGAAGCAGCTGAAACCTCTATTCCAGCCGCTGAACCTAGCTTAGCTTTGCTTGGAACATAGGTGTAGGGAACTTTCCGCTCCTCGCAGAGGAGGGGTAGATGCGCAACAACCTCAGGTGGATCAACGTCCTCAGCTATTATGACTAGCTTGGCTAATCCTCTTTCCACGGCTTTTGTGGTTTCATTTGTTCCCCTACGGACTTTCCCTGTTCTAGCAGCTATCTGCACCGCTTCGTAGGTGGCGTTCACCACTTCGCTTGGAACCTCAAACTTAACGTAGAATGGTTTCGACATATCCATCACTCAACCTCATCAACACGTGTTTCAGTTTCATATTTTACTTTAACCCTTAAAGTATAAGGATTTCACCTATATATGTTACGGTTAAATTTAAAAAGGCTTGGCCAGCATTTAGGGTTTAACCGCCGGTATAACGTATGGTCCCTCGGGAACAACAATGATTTTTGATTCTTTACCGGCTATTCGATATGCCTCCTCCACGGCTTCCTCAGGGCTTGACGCCGGAGTCATATGCATTTCCTCTATCACGCTGTGCTTTATGTTTTTGGTTACGAGGATAACTTCTGAGTTTTTCAGTATTCTAGCCAGTATTTGGGCTTCCCATTGATCCTTAATTGGTTCCTCACGTTTTATTCTCTCCAGGACTTCTTCAGGCGTCTTTGCCTCCGCCATAAGCCTATAAAATATTTCGTGTCCTCTCCCAACTCCGTCAATGCATTCAGCAAAAACTACTATTGCTCCCCCCTTCTTAACGATTAGTTCACCTGTCGCCATACCCTTAACGGCCTGATATAAGTCTCTGTCCAGGGGGTAGCCGCCGTTACTTGTTATCACAATATTCGCCTTCGATGGAACGTTAACCCTAATGTACTTGTTTAGGAAATTGACGCCTTCCACGTGGGCTTTGAAGACGTCGCCGGCGAAGACTCCAATAACCTTATGTCTCCTGTCAATTACAACGTTAACCAAGTACTTTTGGGTTGTTAACATTTTTGCGGCTTCAACCATATCTTCGTGAATAGGGTTTCCGTCAAGCACCCCATAACGTGAGAGCGGATGCATAATCATTTCATAGCTGTGGTTGGCGAAAATTGTCTCTTTACCGGCTACTCCGGGTAAAATGGCTTTTCTTCCGCCGCTGTATCCGGCAAAAAAGTGGGGTTCAATTAACCCAGTAAGCACTACGAGGTCTGATTGGGTTACAAGGCGGTTAACTAAAACCTTCGTTCCAAAAGAGGTTTCACCAAGATAAACTAAATTCTCCTTATTTTCAGCATCATGATTTATAATCTCGAATTCCTCAACGATCTCTTCACCTAAAAACTCTTTGAGCGTTCCTTGGGAAGCTGGCTTGTGAAGGCCGTTAGCCACCAAAATGCTTATGTCCCCTGTTTTTCGACCGGACTTTTTAAGAGCCTCAATTATCGGCGGAATAAGAGTTTTGTTCGGCGTAGCTCTAGTATAGTCGCTTACCACGATACATATTTTCTCCTTTTTTGGGGCTATATGCTGCAGCGGATCGCTTTCCAGAGGCCTGTTCAATGCTCTCCTAACAATTTCTGATTCATTTACGGATTCACCAAACTCGATGGAACGTAAGACTGCCAGCACATTTTTATCGGGTAAATCTAGGTTAACGGAGGATTTTCCGTAAGGAATTTTAATCATCATGACAAGATTGCACCTACCATTTTAAAATCAAAAAATGGAGGAGAAATGGAAGGAAAACTGCGTCAAATTATGAGGCAGAGAGGTTTTTAATGACCTCGGCAATTATGTCCGCTATCCGCGCGAACGTTTTTGAGTTCGTTTTTATCGAAAAATCAAAGTCTGAGGGATCTACTCTGTCTTTCTTGAAAAACTTCTGGAGGATGCCATTTCGGTCTTTATCGCTTCTTTCAACGTCTTGACGTGCCTCATCCACTGAAATCCCTCTTCTACTCGCCACGTGTTTAACTCTCTCCTCAAATGAGGAATTCAAGAATATTTTTATCACGTCTTTTCTATCTATGAGGAAGAAGGCTGATCTACCTTCAATTATGATGTTGTCTCTCCGCAAGATTTCATCGAGCTTATCTTTTATTAGTAAATCAACGTCGATTTCACCGGATCTGCTCAGCGCCTCAAAATTCTTTATCGTCGTGAGTATTCTACTCGTATTTATGACCTCTAATCCCAGTTTCCCTGCAAGTATTTCAGCAACCTCGGTGCATCCGGAACCTAGGTAACCGCATAAGGCTATTTTCAAATTCGCGAAACCTCCCCCTTTCTAAACTCGTTTCTCACCATAAAACTATATTATTTTTTGTTATTTATGGGTAAATAAAGCAATTATTTTTTCGCCTAAGCTTTCAATCCTAACAAAGCCGAATCGTTCAAACTGAACGATCCTGTCCGGTGAAGCCATTTTAAGCGATTTTTCAACTAGGCCGGATATGGTGGAGTTATCCGGCATTATAACGTCGCATGGTAAACCCTCATTCTCCGGAAGCCAGTGGATTAGCTGCGCACCGATCTTCTTAGCTTCAATGTATGGTTCACTATGGAAGGCGGCGACAACCCTATCTTCGCCGGTTTCTTCAATTCTTATGTTGAATAGCTCCATTAAGCGTAGTGTAATTCCGGGTTTTAGCTGTTTAGCATCGTCACCAGATATTAGCAGATGCACCATATTATTTGCTGGTTTAATGTGGAAGGTTCGGCAGCCTCTTTCCGGGTGATCTGGATGCAGTGGAATACGCACTACAAAGTCCTTTTTGACGTCTTTAACTATTAGCTTTACCGGATTCCACAGGAAGAAGAATCTGTCGGCTATGGGATCAATTATTTTTCTGTTATATGCGTAAAGGTTATCCCAGCTTATGGTTATGTCAGCCGATCTAGGCCCTATATCAAGTATGAGCCTTCTTATGGCTTCAGGCCTTATTCCCCTACGCCTTAAAGCTAGGAAGGTTGCCAATCTAGGGTCGTCCCAGCCAGCGTATAAGCCCTCTTTTACCCCGCGCACAATCTTAGACTTGCTTAGCAGCGCCCCCTCAATCTTAAGCCTTCCATAGTGGATTGCCTCCGGATACTCCCAGCCTAAATAGCGATAAAGATACTTCTGTCTCTCCTGATTGGTTAAATGCTCCTTTCCCCGTATGATGTGGGTTACACCCATTAAATGGTCATCTACTCCGCAGGCGAAATTGTAGAGGGGCCAAACACGGTATTTGGAGCCGACTCTGGGATGCGGATGCTTTTTTGTGTCTATTATTCGGAAGGCAGGCCAGTCTCTGATGGCGGGGTTCGGATGCTTTAGGTCTGTTTTTATTCGCATTACTGCCTCGCCCTCAGCGTATGCTCCGCTGAGCATGGACTCCCAGCGTCGCAGGTTTTCCTCGGGCGGTAGATTTCTGCATGGACACGGTTCACCGGCTCTTACTCTATTGCGGAACTCGTCTGGGGGGCACGTGCAAACATAAGCGTAACCCTCCTCCAGAAGTTTTTCAGCATACTTGTAGTAGATTTCGATCCTATCGCTTTGAATGTACTCTTTATCTGGGGGGCAACCTAGCCACTCTAGGTCTTCCCTGATTAAATCCATAAACTCTAGGGAGGACTTCTTCAATCTTGGATCCGTATCCTCAAACCTCAGAATGAATAAACCATTGTACATTTTGGCGTATTCGTAGCTTAATATTATGGCGCGTGCGGAGCCCAAGTGAAGAACGCAGTCGGGGTTTGGGGCGAAGCGGGTTACAACTCGATCATACTTCTCCACGTTGGGTAGTGGTGGAAGAGCTTTCTCCTCAGCCTTCTCTTTTCTCTTCTCCTTTCTCTCTGCTAGGGCTTCAGGCCATAGGGCTTTAACTAGCTCAATCTGTTTTTCAGGGGGCATATTATTGACTTCACGCACCACCTCATCCACTAGGCTTACTAGCTCTCTGGCCACGCCTCTCAGGTCAGGTCTTTCGCTGAGCAGTTTGCCTAGAACAGGTTTGCTCTGGGCTTTCCCCTCATGAGATATTGCATTTAATAGGGCTATTCTCCTTATCGCCTCTCTTACAGCATTAAGATCCTTCATTGGCGTATTCAATTTGGGAACCTCTTCACAAATAATTAAGAGAGTCTTGTTATATTTTTCTTCGAATCAAGTATTCGGTGAGTAACCTAATTTTTTCCTTTGCTTCCGAGTCGGGGAGCAGCTCATCGACGATGCCCCAACTTTCCTCGATAAGCTTCGACGCAACCTTCTTCGCGTATTCGACGGCACCATACTTCTTCATTATTTCAATAGCTTTTCCTTTCAGATCTTTATCTCTCGTATGCATGCCAAGTATTCTCAGCAGCTCCTCTCTGTCTTCTCGGCTTGCCTTTTGGAGCGTGTGTATCACCATTAGGGTTAGTTTTCCTTCAGTTATGTCCATTCCTAAGCCGCCCTTACCTTTGGCGAATTCTTCGCCAACAATATCTAGTATGTCATCTTGAATTTGGAAGGCTACTCCTATCGACTCCGCGAATCTGCCTAATTTCTCGACAACCTCGTTTTCCGCGCCGGCTAGAACGGCGGCCATCTTAGCTGCCATCCTAGCCAGCGTTCCAGTCTTGTAGGCGCACATTTGAAGATAATGTTCCTCGGTTAGTTTTTCCGCTTGAATTAAACCTCTATGCCAAGCTATGTCGATTGCCTGCCCAAAACTTAGGTTAATCATTTCCTGCACGTATATTTCATATATTCGCCTAGCCCTGTCCACCGGGATTTCAGCAGCCTTCTCGCTTAAAACAATTAACGGTAGGAAATACATGGCTTGCGAGAGGTTTATGGCTATGTCTTCTCCGAAAATCCTGTAGGTGCAGGGTTTCCCCCTTCTCATCTCCGATGAATCTTCTATGTCATCGGCTATTAATGTCCCATTGTGGATTACTTCCGGTATGATAGCGAAGTCGAGTGCTTTTCCAGGGTCACCGCCTAAAGCCTCATATATAAGTAGGAAAAGCGTTGGTCGCCAGCGTTTACCGCCTCTATCCAGGAACTCCCACAGCGGCTCACTTATGGCTTTGTTTAAGGCATCTAGATCCAAACGGTATTTCGGCGGAATAATCTTAAATAGGATGGAGTCTTCCGTGAATTTTCGCGGCACATACTTTTCTATGTGAGCATCGATGAGCTTGGCGTTCTCCTTTAGGATCCCTTCTATATCGTTTCCGCTCATACCGTTAATTCACCTCCTCTTAGCATACAGCTCCGGTTTAAATCCCCTAGCCCTAAGCCATTCAGCTGTCCGCCCCAATATTACTAGGGGCGCATTCTTCAGTTTTTCTATTGAATCCACCCCAATAAGGAACATGATGTTTCTCAGCTGATTAACAAGCTTGCAGAGGGTTTTTTTGGTTTCATCATAGCCTTTAGATGCTGAGATAAGGATTGGGCGGGCAACCCCAGCTAATGATGCGCCTAACGCTATGGATTTCGCTATGTCTAGGCCTGATCTTAAGCCTCCGGATGCAATAACCGGTAGGCTGACTGACTGAACAACTTCAACTAGGCTGACGGCTGTCGGTATTCCCCAATCCCAGAGCTCAAGCCCCAAATCGCGGCTGAATTCATCGCCGGTTTTAGCAGCCCTGTAATATTCAACTGCAGCCCAGCTTGTTCCTCCGGCTCCAGCCACATCTATGCATGCTACTCCAGCCTTCTCCAGCTGCCTGGCGACCTCAGCCGAAATGCCGGCTCCAGTCTCCTTGACGATTACGGGCACATCTACGCTGTTCACTATCTTCTCAATCTTCCCTATTATCCCAGCGTAAACTGTTTCCCCCTCCGGCTGGATGGCCTCTTGAAGCGGATTTAGGTGGATTGCCAGAGCATCGGCATCAATCATCTCCACTGCCCGCTTAATCTTTTTGAGATCGTATTTCATGGCGATTTGCGGCCCACCAATATTTGACACTATGAAGGATGTAGGCGCCTTCTCCCTCACGATCTTATAGGTTTTCTCAAGTTCAGGGTTCTCTAGGGCTGCTCTCTGGCTTCCCACACCCATCCCTAAGCCTAATTCCTCAACGGCTTGGGCTATTGCAGCGTTTATTTTCATGGCTCTTTCTGTTCCACCAGTCATGCCTTCAACTATTATTGGGGCTGAAAAATTATGGTTGAGAAAGGTTGTTTCAGTCTTTACGTCACGTAGGTTTATTTCTGGAAGAGCCTTATGTATTAGGAAAACTTCTTCGAATCCTGTGGTCGCCTTTCTCGCTTCAACATCCTTCTCTAGGCAGATCGTTATGTGCTCATCCTTCCTATTTTTTATTCGAATTATATGCTCCTCATTCCCTAACGATTCTTGTTCCAACGACTTTTTCTCCTTTCAGGGCTCTACAGACATTACCGGGCTTTGAAGCGTTCAAAATAAACACTTCAATATCATTCATAACTGCCGCAGTTAATTCAAAAATTTTTCCCATCATGCCTCCGGTTACATCAACCGTATTTGAGCCGCCTATTCTATCAACCATGCTTTTTAGTTCATTAAGTGTGATATGAGAGATGAGCTGAGCGGATTTATCCGTTTTCGGGTCGGACGTAAATAGGCCGTCTACATCAACGCCCACAATTATCCTCTTAGCATCCAACTCAACAGCTAACTTAGAGATTAGCTGGTCTCCGGAGAGAATTGCGAACCCCATTTCACTGTCGAAAACTGCATCGCCATAGAGAACCGGCGTGAAGCCTAGCTTAATGGCGTTCTCCAGCACGTCTCTTCGGAGGCTTTGGATTCTACCGCGCCTAGTGACCACAAATGATGAGGGCGCTATGCTGAAGGCTGGAACCCCCTCATTCAGCAGGGATTCAACGACAAGCATGTTTAGTGAGACCATAGCGTTGTGGGTTTTGGAGAAGCCTAGAGTTTGGCTTCTACTCTTAAAGCCCTCAGCAATCTTGTATTTGGCGGCTAATGGATGCCCGTAGCTGCCTCCCCCATGAACGATTATTAGCGGCGAAACGTCGGCCTCAGCTATTTCCTTAGCCAGCCGCCCTATTGCATCCATGTTTGGGGTTAAGGGCTTATCCTTAACAGTTAGGACCGAGCCGCCCAGCTTAAGTATTATGGGTTTACTCTTCAATTCTCACACCCTCAGGGGCTTTGGTGGTTGCGAAGGCCTCACCGCCCGCATGCCGGATTGCCTCCACAACCTGATGAACCTTGTTGGGTGTAGATAATGCGATGATGCATCCCCCGCCCCCAGCCCCGGTTAGCTTGGCTCCTAACGCGCCGGATCTTCTAGCCGCGGCGATAAGCCGTTCAATAGCCTGATTTGAAACTCCGAGGGCGCATAGAAGGGCGTGATTCATGTTCATTAGGTCGCCTAAAGTTTTTAGGTCGCCGCTTTTAAGCGCCTCAACACCTAGGCTGGCGACCGCTGATCCGGCATCCATTATTCTATCGACGACGGTTGGATATTGATTTCTTAGTCTGCTTACGTGGGAAACCATATCGCCGGTTACACGCTTAACACCTGTGTTTCCGACGGCAAGCGGCAGATCAGATTCAATATTCAATCGCTTTATCCCCTCACTTTTACGATATAGGAGGACGCCTCCGTAGGTTGAGATCGCCGGGTCCACGCCGGACGGATTGCCATGAACAAGCTTCTCGGCCTCTAGGGCTAATCTGAAAATGTCATTTTTGGTGAGGTTGATTTCTAGGAGGCTGCCTATAGCGGCGGCTGATGCAGCTGCAACAGCGGCTGAAGAACCTAATCCAGCTGCGATTGGAATTGATGAGGTAATCTCAATGTTAAGTCCGGTTTCCTCGCTGGAGGAAGCTAGAAGATTTTTTGCGATTAAATAGATTGGTTTGAATCTTGCCTCATTCTCCAATCCGCCCTCTATCGGCCGGTATTCGCCGTTGCTTGTGAAGGCTCCTGAAGCATTTATGGCGGCCGATTTAATAACTATCTTACTGTCGGATCTAGGCTTCACCGTCACGTATGCTCTTCTATCTATGGCTATAACTACCGCCGGTTTATCGTATACAACGAAGTGCTCACCGAAGAGAATGATCTTCGCCGGTGCGGAAGCCTTGGATTCAGACTTCAACCGGAACCCCTTTTTTATTTGCTTACTGATATGGCCGCGTAGCCTACGACGGCGGATTTGTCGCCGGTTATGTCCCCACTAGTCTTGTAGCTTAGTAGCTCAGCTCTCTCGGCGCCTAGCTTTTTCGCCGCAGTTATTAAGGCGGCTACTGGACCATAACCGCAGGCCGTCACATTACGTGATTCAAGAATCGAGTAGAAGAGAGATTCATTAAGCTGGAGTATCGCGTTTATAGCCTCCCTATCCTTCTCGCATGCCCTGTCATGGGGTTCATAGTGGGTCATATCCGTTGAAGCCACTATAACCGCATTTCTATCTTTCAGGGCCTCAGCCAACGCTTGGCCTACTTCACGGCTGGTTTCCAAGTCCTGCATTAGAAAGCATATTGGAACAAACTTGAAGGATGAGCCGAAAACATACTGTAGAAACGGTAACTGAACCTCTATTGAATGCTCGTATGCGTGAGCTGAGTCATCAACATCAATTATATCTGAATTGCGGAGAATGCTCTCAGCAACTTCAGCGTCGATCTCCACATCTCCAAGCGGCGTCCGCCAAAAACCGCGATTCATGATTGCAACGCCGCTTCCAACCCCCTGATGGTTGGGGCCTAAAATCACAAACACGTCAGCCTGCCCATCCAAGGCGAGCTGATAATAAGCGTTAGCGGCTACAGGTCCAGAATACATGTATCCCGCATGAGGGCAGATGAGACCCACTATTTTTCTTGGGCCCTCTTTGGAGGGCACGGGGATTTTACCTGGACCAAACCTATGTTTGAAGCATTCTTCTATCTGCCTTTCTAGAGAAGATTTTGATCCAGCGTAGAAGCTTCCAGCATACTTTGCATATCTAATTTTAGCTGACAGATTATTCTCCTCCCTACTTCCATTCAAATAAGACTCTATGGAGCCTAAAATATAAAATATTAGCTAAGTATTTGACCTAAATTTAAATTATTTTTGGGTGAGAATTGCAGCTAGCGTCCTCTCTCGGCGAGCTTAACCTCAAAATCTTCTATTGGAATTGGCAGGTCGCCGTCCGGTGGGAGCTCACCTCTCTCGCGGAGAACCTGCCTGGCTAAAAGCCAGTATATTACTGCGAGGGCTCTCCGCCCCTTATTGTTTGTCGGTATAACCAGATCTATATTTGTGAAGTCATTATCTGTGCTACATAGGGCTACAACCGGTATGCCTATTTTAGTTGATTCCCTAATGGCTTGGGCGTCGGCTCGGGGGTCGGAGACCAGCATGACGTCCGGTTCTATTCTGCCGGGATAAAGCGGATTCGAGAGTAAGCCTGGGATAAACCGCCCGATGATTGGTATGGCCCCCGTAACCTCACAGAATTTCGCGACTGGTTCCCTAGCGTAAAGTCTGACGGCTGTAGCTGCAATTCTAGGCGGATCAAACCTGCTCAGGAATTTCGCGGCAATCCTTATTCGTTCGTCAATCTTTTTTATGTCTAAAACGAATAGGCCGTCGCCTCTAACCCTATAGATGAAGGGCTCCATATCTTTCGTCTTGATTTTTGTTCCAATGTGTACTCCAGCCGAGAGGAGAACATCCTGTGGTAGCAGAAGCGTTTCGGATGAAGCGCCGGATTCGCTTTTAGCTTTTTCATCAGATGGCAATGCTTTGTCCTCCGCTAAATTTTTAGTCTAGCCATCTTAGCTTTTTCACCCAATATCTCCTCGATGTATATAAGCTCATTGATTTTGGCTACGCGCTCGCCGCCGACAACTCCGGTTTTTATTATTGGGCAGCTGAAGCCGACGGCTAAATGCGCGATGTGGAAGGCCGGTGTCTCACCGGATCTGTGGGAGACTATTGGCACATACCCGCTTTCCTTTGCGAGCTTAGTTGTGTTCCAAGTGTCCGTTAGGGTTCCAACCTGATTCATCTTAATGATTATGGCGTTCCCAGCCTTCTTTTCTATGCCTTTGCTTAGGCGCTCCACATTAGTAACGAAGAGGTCGTCTCCGCATATTAGGCATCCGCTAACCTTAGACGTTAATTCGCTGAAGCTCTCGAAATCCTCCTCGTGGAATGGATCCTCAACGTAAATAAGCCTATATCTCTCAATAAGGTCTAAAATATACTCCAGCTGTTCACCCTTATCTCTCTCAACACCCTCACTTTCATACACGTAACATTGTTTCTCAGGGCTCCAGAGGGATGAGGAAGCAACATCTAAACCGACTCTACATTCAAAGCCGACTTCATCGGAAACCTCCTCGCAAGCCTTCGAAACAACCTCGAGAGCCTTCTCATTAGATATGTTTGGAGCCCAGGCTCCCTCATCGCCTTTTCCACCAGTGAAGTGGGGATCAACCTTAACAAGCATGTCTCTCAATTTTCTGTGAACCTTCACATTGGCTTCCGCGGCGGCAATAAAGGATGGTGCGCCAACCGGCAGAACCAGAAATTCCTGTATGTCCGGAACCTTGCCGAGCGCATGTTTTCCTCCGCCCAGAACGTTTCCAAGCGGATAAGGCAGATTACACGCTAAGTATCCGCCTAAATACTGGAATAGCGGCATATTATATGAGTTGGCTGCGGCGTCCGCAACGGCTAGGGACACGGCGTAGGCGGTGTTTCCCCCAATATTCATGAAGTTTTTGGTTCCATCAAGCTCGCGTAGTAGATTATCTATTTCCTCCTGTTCATCGGCATTTAGCCCTATGAGCTCAGGCGCTATGAGCTCCTCAACCTTTTTGATGGCTTCATCAACCCCGCCGGGCGGGAAGGCTACTGCTTCAGCCTTGCCTTTGCTTGCTCCGCTTGGAGCCGAAGCTACGCCGAACCCGTCTGTTGTTGTTATTTCAACTTCTATGGTTGCCTCCCCTCTGCTGTTCAGGATTTTTCTGGCTTTAACATCCTCTATTATTGTGGACATGCAGATTATTCCTCCTCTTCCAGTCTTCCTTCATAAAATCTTATTATGTCATCTATTATCTCAACATGGGAGAGAAGCATACGCCTACAACAGTATCGGGTTAAACCTAAACTATCTAAAACTTTCCCTGGATCCTCACCGCGCTTAACTCTTCTAGCAAATTCCTCCCATTTATCTCCAATGAGCTTGCCGCACGTGAAACATCTAACAGGAATCATCATATTATCATTCCTTCCCTCAATTAAAAAGAAACATTCTACCTATAACTCTTCTGGTATCTAGCCCTCGCGCCTGGACCACCAAACTTTTTAGGCTCCTTTCTCCGCGGGTCCCCCGCTATTAGGGTTCTATCAAGCTTTAGGAAAACTGTTTTCAGGTGGGAGCTCCTAGTCCATTTAACGAGTCCTCTGGCGATAGCCATTCTAGCCGCCTCAGCCTGACCCATGAAGCCTCCTCCCCTCACCTTAACGTTTATGTCTAGGCCTTTCCAAACTTCCTCGCCAGCCTCCAAGAGGGGTTCAAGAATCTTGAGGCGCGCAACCTCAGGCTCATATATTTCTAGGGGTATATTGTTTATGCGTATTCTACCCATTCCAGGCTTAATAACGGCCTTCGCGATAGCTGTTTTTCGTTTGCCGCTTACAACCAAAACCTTTTTTGAACCTCTCATATTTATTTCTCACCCTCTCCCCCTTTTCATCCTCTTATTGCCTGAGCCAGCTCGGAAACCGTTATGTAGCTGCCCCTCAATTTTTTAACGTCAGCTTCGGGAATGGTCTCCATGCTTATTCCCTTAAGCTCCTCTGGAACCCCCATATATACTCTCAGCCTCTTTAACGCTTCTCTTCCACGCGGCTTTTTATATGGCAGCATCCCACGGATAGTTCTCTTAACTATTGTGTCCGGTCTCCTTGGATGTAGGGGACCCTTCCCCGGATGCCCTATTTGAAGGAAGTCATGTGCTTCGCGGATTATCCGGAGCCTATTACCTGATATTACGGCGTCGCCTGCATTAACTATTATAATTTTCTCGCCATTAAGGAGCCTTTTAGCAACTACGCTAGCCATTCTCCCAAGAATCAGCCCCTTAGCGTCAATTATTGTTGTTTTTTCGCCTTTCAGCATTTTCATTGATTATTCACCCAATTATTTTAACGTTTGAGCCTTTAGGATTCAGCTTTATGAGCTCGGGTATGGATAAACATTTCCCTTTAGCCTTAATTATTTTTTGGCGCGCTTGATCCGAAAAAGCTAGGGCTGCAACTTTAACCGGATGCGTAATTAATCCGGCTCCCAGAACCTTTCCCGGAACAACAACCTCGTCTCCTTCCTTCGTGTAGCGGTTTATGCGGCTTACATTAACGGCTCTACGCCTACTCCTAGGTTTTGACAGGTGCTCGGCTACAGCCCTCCATATGTTAGCCTTGTTTTCTCTGGCGGCTTTCCTTAGTAGCCGTATTAGGCTGATGAGCTCAGGGTTCGTGGTTTTAAGCTTCTTTCGGCTCATTCATCAATCCCTCAAATAGGTTTATAAATTCCGAGTATTTCTCCTCATAAATATTTAGAGCCTCGAATATTATGCGATCAACTGTTAGGGCTCCAGTGGATTCAACGTAAAATATGAAGGTGCTGTCATCCCAGCTTATTTTTATTGGCGGGGGATCAATCTTGCAGACTTCAACGCAATCGTTACATAGGGTGCAATCCATTTCTCTCACAACCACTATTTTGTCTCCTTCCTTAGCGAGAACCCTTTTTGGGCAAACCTCAACGCATTTTCCGCATGCATTGCATCTTGAATTATCTATTTGCACTATTGGCTTATACCGGTATGTGCAGGCTGAAACCGGCTGCCATTTGGCGTGAACCTTCCCCCTACCCAATTTAGCGTAGGCTTCAAGCCTAACCCTCTGTCCGCTCGCCAGCTTAACTATTGGAATTTTATCGCTTACGGGAACTATGTTCGGATTTTCAGACACTAGGTCGCCGGAATATACGGTTCGGGTTCCCCCCTCCGCTTTGACGTCAAGCGTCAAAATAACCCTACATAGTGGGCATCCGAGCTCACTCTTACAGCTACATTTCTCCGGAAGGTTATATGAGTCCAAATCCGTTTTAAGGGGGATTAATCCAAGTCTTAAGGCAAGTATTTCATCATGAAGAACTGATGAGTTTTCGTAGATTATGACGTCATCTATCGCCATTGTTGGAACTTCAGAGAGCATTATTCTTCTTAGGGTGTTTGCTAGCGGAGCGTTTATACCCTCAACTATAAAGCGCGCCGTTAAATCATTCTTTTCTAGCACAGTTACACGCATAACTTAACCTCTTCTTTCTATGCAGGATTAAAGGGGAAACATATTTTCTACATAAAGAGCGGAGAGCTCTATTTCAATCTTTCTCAAGAGTAAAATATTGGAGGTTAAATTAGACTCTTCTACCTCTACGCCCACCCTTGCGTCTAGTGCCATCATGCGGTATAGGTGTAACCTCCTCTATGCGGCCAATCATCTTAAAACCTGCCCTAGCGAGAGCCCTTATAGCCGCCTGGGCTCCCGGGCCAGGTGTTCTTGGACCTGAGCCGCCTGGCGCGCGAACCTTAATATGTATGGCTGTTATGCCTTTGTCTTTAGCTATGCTCGCCGCGTATGATGCAGCCCGCATCGCCGCGTAGGGTGAGGGCTCCTGCCTATCGGCCTTAACGAACATTCCTCCGGAGGCCCGTGCGATTGTTTCCGCCCCGGAGAGATCCGTTATGTGAACTATTGTGTTATTGTATGAACTGTATATGTGGGCTACTCCCCACCTCTCTTCTTTTTTGCTACTCATCCTGCCTGCTCACCTCCACTGGTTTTGGATTCGGATTCTATGATTAATCTTAATGGATGCTCAGGATTATTAAGTGGGCTTGTCGGCGCGTAGGTTATACTATCTTCCTCCTCTTTGGTGACAAGATAGCTGGGTGAAAAAACTTTTCTACCATTAATGGCTATGTGCCCGTGAGTTATTAATTGGCGGGCTTGATAGGGTGTTTTAGCCAAACCCTTCCTAAAAACAATAGTTTGTAATCTTCTCTCCAGGATATCCTCAACAGTCATGTCCAGAACATCATCTAGCACGGCGGTTTCGGGTAGAATGCCTAAACGCTTCAGCTTACCTAAAAGCTCAGACTCCAATTTAGCCCTCTTCTCAGCTGGCATACTTAGTAGGGATCTGGCTATGCCTCTGAATTTTGACAGCATTGTTTTATGGCGCCACAGCTCACGCTTATTTCTTAAGCCATACTGTCCAAGCAGAACCAGCTCATTCTGGAGGATATCGCTTCTCCATGGGAAACGAGGCGTCTCATACTTCTTTTTAGGCTTCTTAGGGTCACCCATTTCTACCGCCTCCTTCTGGATACACCTACAGTTTTACCTGTCCTACCGGTTGTTCGGGTTCTTTGGCCGCGAACCTTAAGCCCGTAAGCGTGACGGTAACCGCGCCAAGACCAGATACTCTTCTCCCTCTCTATGTCAGCTTTAACTTGCAGGTCAATCTCCGAGGAAATTAAGTGCTTGTCTTCTCCTGTTTCCAGATCCTTTCGGCGGTTGAAAAGCCAGCTTGGGATACCATACTGAGATGGATTCTCAATAACTTTCTCGATTTCCTCAATCTTTTCCTCCGAGAGGAAGCCTATTCTCATTTCAGGTGAGACCCCGGCTTTCTTGGCTATTATATCGGCTAACCTTAAACCTATACCTTTAACTCCTCTTAGAGCCTCCGCTACCGTTTTGGTTCCATCTATATCCTTGTCCACCACACGGACTATATGTCTGAATTCAGCTGACATACCGCTAATCCTCGGGTTCTTAGCAAATAAGATGGAAAACGCACATTTTATTTAAATATATCGCTTTGCAATTTCGCCAAAAAATTATTTAGCCACCTTATCAGACTATATTACTGTGTGAGGGATAATTTTGGTCTCCGCATGCGTTCTGATAAGAACCGAGCACGGTAGATTCGAAGACGTAGTCAAAGCCATCGGCCAGATAAAGGGCGTAAAAAAGGTTTTCCCAGTTTTAGGCAGATACGACGTAGTGGCTGAGGTGGAGGCTGCAGACATGAAGGAGCTAGGCTCAATAGTTCTTAGGATGGGGAGAATGAGCGGGGTGGTCTTTACAGAAACACTTGTGGAGGTAGAACGCTGAAAAAAGGGGTGAGAGAAATGTTGAATGCATGCATATTGTTAAAGGTTGTTCCAACCAAAGCTGAGAATGTTCTGGAATCCGTAATGAAGGTTGAAGGCGTCAGGAAAGCGTACTTCACCTATGGCAGATTCGACATAGTTGTTTTTCTAGAGGCAGAGGATTACACCAGCCTCCGGAAGGCAACAACCGTGATAAATAGCATAAGCGGCGTAAGAAGCACAGAAACCCTGGTTGAAGCATAAATTGACCGGTAGATACCATAAAAATTAATTATACACTCAATTTTTATCTGCATTGTTCGGTGATTAACATGATATTTTTCATAGCGTCTAAAGTTGATGAAGCTGGATTGAACATAGCTAATAGGCTTATTGAAACATTCGGATTTAAAGAAACCAACGAGAAAATTTTCGGAAACAAAGCTTACTCGATAAAACTTAAGGGTTCTGAGGAGGCTAGGCTGGTTTTTGTGGATAGGGAGCCGGTTGACGTGCAGGATCTACCTTACCCGAAGAATCTGAGGATGATAATTTTCATATCTAGGCATAGCAGCAAAAGCGGGAAACCAACCCTATCGGTTCACACGCCTGGAAATATTGGTGAGGCGGCTCTTGGGGGAGAGCCGAGAAAAGTGTCGATATCGCCGGCAAGCGCGATGAAAGCAGCATTGGTTGAAATGAAGAAATACCAGGAAGACATGGATCTCCCCTATGAGGTTTCCTATGAGGGTACTCATCACGGCCCGTCGCTTGACATACCGGCAATGTTTGTTGAGTTGGGTAGCTCCCCAAAGCAGTGGCGGGATGAGAGGGCTGCTGAGGTTGTTGCGAGGGGAGCTATGGCTGCAGCCGAAAACAGTAGAGTCTATCCAACGGTTTTAGGGATAGGTGGACAACATTACAACCGGAAGTTCACGCGCATGGCTCTGTCGGAGGAGCTCGCTTTCGGACACATGATTCCGAAATATGCTATACACGAATTGGATGAATACATGCTTAGACAATGCTTAGAAAGAACCGTTGAGCAGGTTGAGAGAGTTATTCTCGATTGGAAGGGCATAAGGGGAGCCGATAAAAAACCTTTGCTTAGGATTCTGGATAACGTAGGCCTAGAAATAGAAAAAGTCTGATCTTATTCATTATTTCTCTATTTACTTGCTTGTTTTTTCCTGAATTTTTGCGTCTAAGGCTAGGGCTTCGAGATGAGCCTTCATTAGGAGGTCAGGCAGCACCTCCGGCAGGAACACCTCCGCATTCAAAGCTAGGTTTCTAGCCTCGAACACGGCTTTCTGTATTATCGGCACAACGGTTTCAGATGTTAGGTAGGCGGAGTTTATGGCTAGATTTAGAGATTGGGCGTAGGCTTCCCCAATGCTCCGCCTATATTCATCAAGGTCTATTTTCAGATCTTCCTCGGAGAGAACAACGCCGTCATCATATACCGCTTTAAGCGATAGGCCGAGCTCTATCGGCTTAAGACCTAACTTCGATAGGGCCGCCGCGAGACTCTCATTTATAACTTCACCCTTCTTCGCTACAACCGTGTCTTTACTAACCCAAACGCTTCCACCCTCAATACGCGTCGGTATGCCAACGGCGTTAAGCTGGCTGATTACCGGCCCGGGCGGCAGCCCCGTGTTACCGGCTGGGACAACAATGTCTTCGGTTGCTACGTCACCGGCTCTAGCCGGCGCCTTAACTTTACTCTTTTCAAGAAGCAGGGCAAGCTTGAAGGGGTTGTGATTTGTGAAGATGTATAGGTTTGAGCCTTGCATGTGCTCTTTAAGCTTTTCTAGGTTCGGTTTATCCTTTAACTCCCTAAGAGCGCGCTCAACTAACGTATTCTTATAAACTTTTAGGTAAGCTACGTTCTCCAGCTTTCTTCTTATTTCCTGTAGCTGCTGGGCTCTAACCTTATGTAGACTTGCAATTCCTAGGGCACGGTATTTCATCAGTAAGTTTTTTATTTCCTTAACCTTCTCGGATTTCTCAAGCAATGTTCGTCGGGTTTGAACCAGCAAATTTTAATCCTCCTTAACTTCAACTTTTATCGGCGGGCCCATGGAAGCCTTAATATAGATTGAATCTATGTTTTTTATTCCTCTGCTGAGTCTTCCCTCAATTCTCCCTATAACCGCCTCAATATTGTCAATTATATCCTCATCGCTCATGTCTTCTGTGCCGACGCGGCAGCTTAAAACCGGCTGGCCGCGCGTTCTAACCATAACGAGTCTTCTATGCCTTTCGATCTCCCGCTCCATGTCGGCTGTCGGCGGTATTGGAGTGGGCATTTTACCTCTCGGACCTAGAATAGCGCCGAAAACTCTGCCGACGAGGGGCATGAGGGGGGCGATTGCAATAAAAGAGTCGATCTGCTTGGCGATCTGCCTCTGCCTTTTTTTATCATTCATTAGGCTTTCAATCTCCTCTCTCTCTAAAACCATGTCCGCCCCCGCTCTTCTAGCCCTTAGGGCAGCGTCCCCGGAGGCGAAGACGCATACCTTAACTTTTTTCCCTATTGGATGGGGGAGCTCGATGAGTTCCCTTATCCTGTTTTCAGGTTTACTTACATCTATATCTCGGAGATTTATGATCAATTCTATTGACTGGTTAAAGTTTCTTTTGGGAGTTTTCTCCCTAAGCTCTTTCAGAGCTTTCATCAGATATTTTCTTCCCACGGGCATTTTTCAAACTCAGCCTCAGAGATGAAAAGAATACGAACAATTAAAATAAAAATGTTATTGTTTGGTTTGCTCGGCGTTTTCGATCAAGCTGTCATATTTTCCCTCGTCTATTTCCCTTAGAACAACCTTCGGATCTTTGCCTTCAACCTCAACGCCCATGCTCACGCAGGTGCCAATAATCTCTTTAACAGCAGCCTTCAAGCTCTTTGCAAGCAGCTTGCTTCTCTTTATTTGAGCAATCTTTATAACCTGCGCCATTGAAAGGTTGCCGACCTTCTCAGTGTTGGGTTTACCGGAGCCCTTCTCTATTCCAGCCTCCTTAACAATTAAAGCCGCCGTTGTCGGTATGCCAACGGAGATCTCAAAGGTTTTTGTCTCCGGATCAACTATTACCTTAACCGGAACCTTCATTCCAGCGTACTCTTTGGTTAGCTCATTAATCTTATTTACAACGGCGACAACATTCACTCCTAATGGACCTAAAGCTGGACCTATCGGCGGTCCAGCCGTTGCGTGTCCACCGCTGACAACCAAATCTACAACTTTTTTCTCAGCCGGCATAGAACAATCACTCCTCCTTCCTCTTTGACACTAATTTTACGTAGTCGGCGTGAACTGTGACTGGGAGAGTGAATGATGCTTCAAGCAGCTCTATTGTTATCTCCTCTTTGGCCCTATCTATGTCGGTTACTCTAGCCCGCATCCCCCTGAATGGCCCGCTAATCACCTCTACAATATCATTTATGTCTAATTCTTCAACTACAGGTTTTACTGAGATATACTTTTCGATGTCTGAAAATGTTAGGGTGCCGGGTATCCTCGACTTAACATGCTTTATGTTTGCGACGGCGCGCTCAACCACATGGGGTCCATCAGCCTCAATAAATATGTAGCCTTTCAAGTTTTCTGTAACAAGTATTGCTTTTATTGGGATTTTATTCACTTCAACATGCCCCATTATGATTTTAGCGACATTCTTTTCCTGACCGACCGTTGTGCTTATCGTGAAAATTCTCGCAGATTTTTCCTCACCCAACTCTTTCACGCACCGGGCAGCGGTATTGCGGATCTAATAAAGCCTGCAAGCATGTATATTATGAAACCTATTAGGCCGATTATGAGTACACCTAGGAAGCATATTTTTATAGAGAGCCACAGCTCATCTCTACCTGGTTTCTTGGCGAATTTAAGCAGTCTTAAGCTTGATCTAATGAATGATATTAGCCCCAACTTTTAATTCACCATCTAACTCAAGAAAAAGTGGCAAGGCAAATATAAAAGTATAACGTCTCAGCCGATTAGTTTTATATGATTCCTGAGTTTTAACCTAAATTGCTGGCGATTGTTTTATGGGTTTAATAGATTTACGTGACCAGAAAATAAGAGGAAGCAAGGAGGAGATGCTTAAGCATCTTAAGGGTTTCCGCTTGGAGCCGAAACTCTCAATCGGCGTCTGATATTTTTTATCCAAGCGGCGGAAGACGCTATGACGGGGCTCTGGCTCCCTCATCAGTTCAGCTAATAGACATTAGGGAAGTGATGCTCCAATCTCCTAACCATTTATAATGGAGTTTGCATTGAGGAGGCTGCTGAACCCCCGCGTTAAACGATCCTTAGGGGCCGCAATCCATACTTTTTGACGGCTTTAAAGTAGACTTCAAGGTTTTCCAGGGGCACGTTATCTGGCACTGAACCTGAAATATTTATGAAGTAGCCTGGATATGGGCCGGCTGTTTTCAGGCATCTTTTAACCTCGTTGATAACATCTTCTTTTGTGCCGTACGTTAATGTTCCTATGTCCACACCGCCCACTATTACCTTTTCATTACCATATTTTTCGGCTATGTAGTTGAGGTCTGAGCATTCCTCAATTATGAAGCCGTCTGCCCCCGCCTTAGCTATGTCATCCACTATGGGAGTCATGTCACCGTCCGTGCAGAATAGAACTATTATACCCTTTGACCTGAGCTCCCGCCATATTCGATTATACCAGGGAAACAGGTATCTACGCATCCATTTTAGGGGGAAAAATGGTCCGCGGGTTGAGCATATATCATCGTGGCTTATGAAGGCCTTTATGCTTGTCTGGGACCATGCTTTGGCTTCAAGCAGAGATAGGTTGCCGAATCTCTCTAGGAGCTTTTCGAAGCCTTTTGGATCAAGGTAGGCTGCTTTAACGGTCCATTCGAGGCCGAACATTTTAATAAGCCACATCAGGCAAGTGTGGTAGGTGCCTCCTGGAACCAGCTGACTCTTATAGATTGCTTGGGTTCTACTATGGGTGCTCTCGAGATCCTCCCTGAGATCCTCTAGGCTTGGTATATCCCACTCGCTAAATGGGTCGAAATCTAAGACTTCTTCAACGGACTTGATTTTGAATGGTTTTCTCCATTCCGTCGGGTAGGCCTGTGACCACGAATCCTTTCTCGCCTCAATACCCTCATACTTTTTTCTGATGAAATCCTCTAGGGGGGTGTATGTGAACCATATCATGTCGATGTCTAGTTTAGCGAGGGTTTTGCTGAGGGCCTTCTCAGGCTGCTCAATCGGGTTTAACCCGGAAACCTTGGCTATAAATTTTGTGTGACCTAGAAACTCTACTTGCGCAACTCTCCTACTCTCTTCCAAGTATAGTGCGGAAAGAGCTCTCTCATAACCCATAATTCAATCTCCTAAATTTACCTTTTAATTGGATTGAAATTTTTTATGGTTTCCACCATTGCTAGATAATTTTCCTCAGGTATGTAGTCTTGGGGGCTTGTGTTGCATGCGGCGACAAATTTTCCCTTCGCACTGCCTACCTTAAGCATTTCCTCGGTTTCCCGCCGAATCTCCTCCGGCGTTGCCTTCGTAAGGAAAACTACATCCATATTTCCCGATAAAACTATGTCATCGCCGAATCGGTCCACAAGATATTTGAGGTCATTAGCGTTTTTTCGCATCCATGAACCAATGAGAAACCTAATTCCACGAGGAGGGGGATTACGTCATCCAGCTTCCCATCCGTATGGAAGACGTAGGGGATTCCCAGATGCCTAAGATGGGAAACGGTTTCCTGGTTCTCTCATAAACTAAGCGGCGGAAAACCTTGGGATTAACCATTAAACCAGCCTTATAGGCGCAGTCCCCATCAAATAACACAAAATCCGGCCTAATCTCCTTAATCACGGTTTTTATCGCCAGCCGGTTTCTCTCCTCAACCCAATCGAATGTAGCTTCAATAAACCCGAGGTCCCTGTAAATTTTAATGAAGAAGCTTTTATGCCCCATCGCCGTTGCGATTGCATGAAAACACCATGGGAGAGTAGCCCACGAAATTAATCTAGCTTCCCTAATCAATTTTTGATTATGCTTCCACCGCTGGATAAGTTCGCTCCAATCTGGCAGCTCCCGCTCCTCAAGCTGCTTAAGGCTTGTTAAAGAGCCTCCGGCGTAGCGGCTTGAACCAGTGCTAGTCACTTCATCCCTTCGAAATTCACCTAGATTTATGTCGACGAACCCAAAGTTTGGTGAGACACTTATTGCCGCCATCCCTAAATCGCGGGCCATTTTGATCCTGCTTTCTATCTTCTCTGGATCGCCGTAACGCCTTTGAATGAACTTAGGCATATCGAACCATGGCTCTCAGAAGGGGGGCTTATAGACTCGTTCGCCTCTTAAGAGCCTTAGGAGCGCATCACTCTCTTTTGAAAGAGTCATTTTTGACCTCCTGCATACTGTTAATCGTTACCTTAAAAGAATTAGGATTGTTGCTAATAAAACTGTTACCTAGAATAGGCAAAATCTTTTACTATCGTACAGGAAGCCCTCTATAAGGTTCAGGGGGATACCCCCTTTTCTCCCAGTATCCAAGCTTCTTTCTCTCCGTAACTTCTATTCTATGAACCCATTTGGCCCATTTGTAGCCGTACATTCCGGGCGCCACAAGCCTTACAGGGTATCCATGCTCTATCGGTAATGTTTCGCCATTCATTTTCAGTGCGAGGAAAACGCATGCTTTCTTCACGTAGTTTAGGCTGTGGTTTGTGGAGTATCCGTCTAGGGAGTGGAAGATTAGGGTTGAGGCATTATTTTTAGCTTTAGCCATCTCTAGGAGCCTACTAACGAGCACACCTTCCCATTCGGCAACTCCGATCAAGTTGCCTCCCGGCGGGTTATCGTAGCATTCAAGGATTTCTGTGAGCCTAACCTGCGGCATAGCAGCTAATTCATCGTATGATAGGGATAATGGCTTCTCAACTTGACCGTCAACTATGAGACGCCAGCCCTCAATATTCACCTTCGGGATTCTACCTTTTTGAATTGTGAAGAATTTTTCGTTAGGGGTTAGCGGCATTCCCAAAACTGTAGCACCAAGAGAGCTTCTTTAATCACTTCTATTTCGGCGATGAAATAAATAATTTTGCCATCCGAAAGACTCAAAAGTTTAAATGGTCTGGGTTCATATATTCCCTTTTGACGTATGTCTTCAGTCGATATTGCAGTTAAGGTTTTCCGGCAGCTTGAGCCCGAGGACATAAAGGTACTTGCAACCATAGAGGTTGATTTAAGCCGCCACAGGTTTGTTCCGGAAAGAGACATTTTAAGGCTTAGCGGCTTAGCTGAGAAAGAGGTTAAGTATCGGCTTGAGAGACTGAATGGTTTAGGGTTAATCTACCGCTGGATAGGGCCTTACGTAGGGTATATGCTGAGCACGGCTGGTTATGACTGCTTAGCCCTAAACGCGCTGGTTAAGGCGGGGGTTTTAGAGTCCCTCGGCAAACCGTTAGGTGTAGGTAAAGAGTCCGACGTATATGATGCTTTAACCCAGAGGGGGGAGAGAGTAGCCGTTAAATTTCATCGTTTGGGCAGAGTGAGCTTTCGGCAGACACGGAGGCTTAGGGGGTACTTGCTTAATAGGAGGCATGCCTCATGGCTTTATCAGTCACGTTTGGCGGCTGAGAAGGAGGTTGAAGCGCTTAAGCTCGTTTATCCATGCGGCGTCTCCGTTCCCAAGCCGATCGCCCATAACAGACATGTGGTTGTTATGGGGATGATAGAGGGTGAATGCCTATTTCGCTTCACGGAAATACCTAACCCAGGGGAGATTTTAGATGAGATTCTAGAAAATGTGAGGAAGGCTTACGTTAAAGCCGGGGTTATACATGGGGATTTAAGCGAATTCAATGTTGTTTTAGCTTCGGATTGGCATGTTCTGATAATAGATTGGCCTCAATTTGTCAGAACAGATCATCCGAACGCCGACTTCCTCTTAAAGAGAGACGTCTGGAACGTGCTGAATTTCTTTAAAAGAAAATTTAAGATTGTTAGAGACTTGCAGGAGGCTTTAAATTACGTTACAACTTCTCTTGAACCGTGAAATGAAGGCTTATTTTTCATAGAGGGGAAGCAGCGAAAATAATAATAAATTTAAGAGCAACTATCAGCTTAAAATTTAGGTGTATGTCTAGGAATCATGGTGTAAGGCGGCTTATTGTAGGGGTTGATCCGGGGCTTAACTGCGGCTTAGCCGCTTTAACGTTTGATGGGAAACCCATTCTGGTGGAGAGCCGCAGGGGCTGGTCTCTAGACAAGATTATAGAGAGAATAAGCGGTTTAGGTGAACCCGCAATAATATCCAGCGATGTTTCACCAGCATCAAGCCTTCTTGAGAGGCTTTCCAAGAAATTTAACGCCATATTATTTGAGCCTGTAATCTCCATGAGCGCTGATGAAAAGCATAAGCTAGCGCGGACATACATAGAGCGCTACAACATTAAGGTTGAGAATGTGCATGAGATCGATGCGCTGGCAGCCGCCATTAAGGCTTATCAGCACTATAAGAATAAGTTTGAGCAGGTTGACGCCAAATTAAGGGAGATTGGCAGCAGCCTATTTCCAGACGACGTTAAAAATCTGGTTATCCGCGGCTACAGTATAGCTAGGGCAATAAAAGCTCTCCGCGAACCAAACTTTACTAAAGCAAAGATCGTCATAAAGCGAGCTGCAACGCGGGAGGAGAGGATGAAGGAGCTCATTAAGGAGCTGAATGACAGGCTTATACTTGAGAAGGAGAGAACCAAGCGTCTCAAGGCAACTATTAGAGAGCTACGGTCAGAGATAAAGGCGCTGAGGGGGGAGATCGAAAGATTAAAAGAAAGCTTGAGTAGGGAACGAAGTGAGCAAATTTTTCAGATAAGACGTGAGAGAGAATACCGGCGGCTGGTTGAGGAGATAAAAAGGTTAAAGGATAAAATTTTGGAGCAGAAGCTTCAGATTGAAGAGTATAGGGGAATGCTTAATCAAATCCAAATGGTAAGGGAGATGGAAACCGTAGAAGGGTTAACTCTGCTTAAGCCGATTGAATCATTCACTAGGGAGGGGCTGAAAAAAGCGTTTAAACTCTATGATATTAGGGTTGGAGATTTAGTTTTCATTTTGGATCCAAGCGGAGGCGGATCCACAACGGCTGAAAGCCTCGCCAAAAGGGGGGTAAGCACAGTGATCATTAAAGGTGTAATGGCGCATCAGGCTTTAGAAATATTTGAAAAATATTATGTGCCGGTGATCTCAGCCGACAAGATAAATATTAGGTGGATTGGAGGGTTGCCCTACGCTGACCCGGAGGAAATTAAGAGGGTTATTAGGGAGGGGGAAACCGTTAGGTCCTCAGATGAATTTGAAATGGTGAAAACTATTTTAGACGATTATTTAAGGGAGTTGAAGAGGCAGAAAACATGAAAACTAGTTAGGGCCGCTTACTCAGTAAAACATTAAAGTTTTTGGGCCTTTTTGTATTTTTATGGGTGAGAACCGTGGTTCAGGAGTTTATTGAGGTTGATGACGTCGGAACCTTCAGGCTTGTAGCCGAACAAAGCCCCTTCGTCATACGGAAAGACCCCTATCTCTTCGCCCAGTATTTTTCATCAATGATCTTTATAAACATAGCAAACTTAGATGAGAGGGACATTAGAAGGCTCTTCGATTTACTGCGTGGAAAGATGATAGTTGTTAAGAGCCTCGTTAAAGCCTCATCAATATCGGACTTCCTGGAAAAGAGGGAGGGAAGAAAGTAAACTTAATCAGCAGCCTTCTTTAAATCCCCCTCTCTAATACTTCTCTGAGCTCCCTAAAGCCCCTAACGATTATATCGGAGAACTCTATGATCCAAGGGCTTGGATTCCTAAGTTTACAGACGGTTACGGTTTTCTTGCCTTTGAGCTTAGCGTAGAATAGTTCCATACATGTTCCAGCTGAGAGTCTAGGGAGATAGGCGACAAGAGCGTCGCATCGCTCAATGTCCTCGAGATCTCTTCTAATAAAGTCTTTTGGGGGGACGTGAGACCACCATCTCTCAGAGGAGCCGCGATAAATGATTTTCTCACGCCGCCATGGGTCTACGGGTTCATAACCATACTTGGTTAGCAGAGTACTAATTTTATCTCTGTAGCCCTGCTTTTCCTCCATGCCTTGAATTGGACCTGAAATGAAAACTTTTTTAGCCATCCTGCTCACACACCGCGTATTTCATCAATAACACCTTTATAATTATCCTTTTTGGTTGAGGAAAACGTTAACTTTAAATTAATAGGTTCTAATGTAATTATTCGTTTTTGAGGTGAGATGTATTGGTTGAGGTCGAGGGATACAAGGTTCTTGAGGGATTATATTACTCAAAAGATTGGATGTGGATTAAAATAGAGGATGGAAAGGCTAGGGTGGGCATAACCGATTACGCCCAAAAGCAGATGCGTGAAATAGTGTTCGCTGAGCTACCTAACGTAGGAGACGAAGTCAAGAAGGACGAAGCATTCGGCACTCTCGAGTCAGTTAAATCCGTGTCAGACCTAATATCGCCTCTCACAGGCAAGGTTGTCGAGGTTAACGAGAAAGCTACTGAAAGCCCAGAGGTAATTAACGAAGATCCCTACGGTGAAGGATGGCTCATAGTGATTGAACCAAGCAACCTCGAGGAGGAACTTAAGACCCTAATGAATTTTGATCAAGCGGTAGAATGGTATAGGGAAGTCGCTAAGGAATAGATGGAAGATGCCTAGGAAAATAGTGATTGTAGGAGCTCACGCCGCTGGCTGCGACGCTGCAGCCGCCGCAAGACTAGTTGATAGAGAAGCTGAAATAACCATGCTAACCAATGAGCGTTACGCCGGCTACTCCCGCTGCGGATTACCCTTCGTTCTAGGCGGGCACATAAAGAGCTTTCAGGATTTAATCGTTTTTTCTCCCTCCTACTTTAAGATGATGAAGATAGATCTGAAGCTTGAGGCAAACGTTACAAACATTGATACGGAAGCTAAAACGGTTGAGGTTCAATATAAGGATGGGAGAACAGAGAACCTTCAGTACGACAGCCTGATCTTAGCTACGGGAGCTAAACCGTTCATCCCGCCGATTAAGGGCAGAGAGAAACAAGGCGTCTACACACTTAGAACAATAGAGGATGGAGAAAAAATCGAGGAGGCAATCAAAGGCTCCAAATCGGCTGTTATTGTTGGAGCCGGTTTAATCGGCCTAGAATTGGGCGTAGCGTTCGTTGAGCGTGGACTGGAAACCACGGTTGTTGAGCTTTTACCCCAAATTCTCCCAGCCATGCTTGATAAGGATATGGCCAACCTAGTTCAAAGAGAGCTAGAAAAGAAGGGGCTAAAAATCATTACTGGCTGCGCTGTTGACGAAATATTAGGCGAGGAGAAAGTTGATGGCGTAATCGCTGGAGGGAAACAGGTTCCAGCTGATATGGTAGTTGTAGCAACCGGCGTTAGGGGGAACACGGAGCTCGCCCAGAAAGCTGGAATAGCCCTGGGTGAAACAAGATTGATTAAAGTAAACATGCGCATGGAAACCAATGTTAAAGATGTCTATGCATGCGGAGACTGCGTTGAATCAATACACTTAATCACAAAACGCCCAGTAGTATGCCAGCTTGGAACGGCGGCTGTCCGCCAAGCTAAGGTTGCTGGAACAAACGCTGCCGGGGGATACGCGATCTTCCCAGGGGTTTTAGGCGCCGCCGTCACCAGATTATTTGACACCGAGATAGGAACTGTTGGATTAACCGAGTTTTCAGCGCAGAGAGCCGGGATAGAAACAATATCAGTGGCATTCAGCGGGAAAACGAGAGCCCAGTATTATCCGGGGGCTCTACCGATAAGGGTGAAGCTCATCGCGGAAAAGGAAACTGAAAAGCTCATTGGAGCGCAGATAATCGCTGGGGAGGGAGTAGCCCAGAGAATAAACGCGCTGTCCTTCGCGATACTCAAGGGGATGACCATAAGGGAGCTGGCGAAGGCTGAAACATGCTATGCGCCGCCAGTCGCTGAAACTTGGGATCCAATGGTGCTAGCAGCTCAGACATTAATCAGAAGATTGAAGCGAAAGTAGCTATCTTAATTCCCTTTGTTCCCCCCTTCTTTTTCGCATTATTCTTCATATGAATTTTAGTTATGGATGCTAGAAGAAGTCCGCTAGGGATTTCTGTCCTGAACCCTTAATCCCCTTTTCCATTTCTCCCTCAGCCATGCTTCCGCGCTTCTCTGGGAATATTATTATCTGTCCGTAGACGCCGTCGTAGCCGGGGATAACCTTAACCTTCTCCTCTCTGACTCGGATTATTGCCTCAGCTATTAGTGGGTTAGTTGTTTCAGCTATTTCGTTAAAATCTGCATCTATTAGAACCTTATATTCGTTACCGAAGTGTGAGATTAGAGCATTATATATGCTCCAAACTCTTCGTGAGCTGGGTGAGCTTGCACCTATAACTGCGGATATAACCTCCGATAAGGGTAGGAGATGCATGTATCCCGGTGAGCTGGGGGGCTTAAAACCGTAGGGTCTATCGGCTAATTCTTCAACGCGCTGCTCAACCCCCTTGGTTAGCCTCCTATGGCAGACTGGGCATACGTTCCCAAGCTTTATGGCCTCCGCGGGTGGAAGGGATACACCGCATGCCCTATGACCTGTCCAATGATATTTTCCATAAGCGGGATTGGTTTCAATTGTGAATTTTAGAGTGCTTGAATCATTCATCCTTATTGATTCAATTATGTTCCAGTAGGTTAATTGCTTAAGCTCAAAAACGTTTGCTTCACGGCCAATCCTCCAAGGCCAGCTTGAATGCGAGTCGCTGTTAGAGAGAAGTGTGAATCTGTCTAGGGAGCTTAGACGCCAGTTCATCGGCGGATTCGATGATAAACCGGTTTCCAGCGCATGTATATGCTTGGTCATATCTTGGTAGCAGTCCTCCATTCTATCGAAGCCGCTGAAGGCTCCGAAGACGCTGAACCATGGGGTCCAGGCGTGCGCTGGGAAAACCATGTTATCTCTTGAAACCTCCATTACCTCCTCAACTAGATGCGGCGCCGACATAGCTAATGTTGGTCTGCCGTCGGCTTCTAGGCTTCCATATTTGGATAGTCGATCATTTATTTGCTCGGCGACCTCTATGCTCGGCGTCAATATTACATGGTGGATCTTCTTTGTTTTTCCGCCGAAGGAAAAAACTGTTGAAACCTCGCCTGTAATCATAAACCAGATGTCGAACCTTTGGGACTTTGGCTTATATAGGCCGGTTCCCGGAACCTCAGAGAGATTTTCCTTGAGTTCCCGAAGCCATTGGGGATGGGTGAAGTCGCCTGTGCCAACTAGGGTTAGGCCCTTAATTTGGGCGAAGCGGGCTATATCCGGAATATTCATATTGGCGCTTGTAGCCCGGCTATATCTGCTGTGGATATGTAAATCCGCTATTACACGCATCTCTTAGACCAAAACAAAATATACTTAGCTTAAGCATATTTCATTTGCGCTTAAACTAAAAATTTAGGAAATATTTTTGAAGACTGAAAATGCAGAGCGATGTGGAGGGAAAGCCATGAAGGTGACACGTATAGAGGTTATTCGAAGTAAAAAGCCTATTATTCTCCCAATCGGGTGGAAGCCAGCGTGGTGGCCGGACATTAAACCCGTAAAATCGTTTAGCTTCTCCCTCTTCAAGGTTTACACCGACGAAGGCATAGTTGGCTTTGGACCATACACCGGTGAACTAACCCAATTCGCCCTCTCAGCCCTCATAGGCTTAGATCCATTCCATGTTGAATGGTTCTGGAGTATGTGTATGCGGGGTCGGGAAACCTGTTTTAACAGGGGATCCTATGGTGGGCTTGAAATAGCCCTATGGGATATTGTCGGCAAGGCTTTAGGCAAGCCGGTTTACAGGATTCTGGGGGCATTTAGGGAGCGCATTATGGCCTACGCCGCTACCTCAAGGCTTCTTAAGCCTGAGCAGCATGTTAAGCAGGTTTTGCAGCTAATGGACGCCGGCTTCAAAGCGGTTAAGCTGAGGCTTCATAGACCTAAGCCTGAAGATGACCTAAAGGTTGTTAGAGCGGTTAAAGATGCTGTTGGAGACGACCTAACGATACTTGTGGACGCTAACCAGAACAATCAGTCAATAAGCTACCGGTACTGGTCGAGGAGAACAGCCCTTAAAATGGCTAGGGAACTCGACAAGCTCGGAGTCTACTTTCTTGAGGACCCCCTCCCCAGAAGGGATGTGGAGGGGCTCAGCGAGCTAGCGGCGTCGGTTGACATGTTCATAGCTGGGGGAGAGCACTCCGCCAACATCTATGAGTTTAGGGAGTATTTGCTTCGAGGCGCCTACGACGTGCTTCAACCAGACGTGATATTAGGTGATATGGGTATAACTGGAATAAGGAAGGTTGCGTTCGTAGCCGACTACTTCAATAGGCTGGTGATACCGCATGTGCGCTCAGGCAGCAGCCTCCCCCTAGGGTTTGCAGCCACGCTTCAAGCGGCAGCCACAATCAATAATTGCCCAATGATCGAGTACCCCTATGACCCGCCAGTATTAACCGTTGAAACCCAGCAGGGAATTCTCAGGGAACCACTGGTTGTCGATAGGGATGGAACAGTTAAAGTTCCGGAGAAACCGGGTATAGGTGTTGAAGTAGATGAGGATAAAATGCGTAAAGTAGCGGAATTCCCCTAGATCGCAGGGGATGGAAATGATTGCTGAGTAAAAAGGGGATTGTTGGCTCGGAAAGTATGCCCCTTCCTCATCCATTTTTGTCAGTAAAGAGAGGAGGGAACTTCATCGCCACAAAATAATGAAGATAAAGCCTTATTTTAAATTTTTAAATCTGATATGTTTCCTGCTGATGGATTTCTCCTCTAACCCATCTTACGCTGTGGTGACGCAGCTTCTTCATGGACTCACTTCTGGCAGATTATACATTGTGAGTTCAGCCCATACTTCAGAGGCTGCGGAAGAGGAGAAGAGAGCCGCATTAAGCCTATACACAATATTTATGAATGCCCGGGGGGACTTGTGGGAAACCATCTTTTAGCCGGCGTTTTATCCCCCTCCAACCTTAGAGTTATGTATCTCGCCGCCGCCCTTAATATCCGGCCTTTCAATACCGCTTCTCCTCATCCTAGAGCGGGTAAGCCT